>DZDI01000012.1 GCA_022730455.1 Phycisphaera mikurensis
CCACAACCCCTTTGCCCACCGTCAATCCTAACTTGTAGGTGTGACAGAGCACTAGCCATCCTGCCTGTTTATAACGTCAGTGCATTGAGTGTTTCAAATTCCTCGAGTTTAAATTGGATATTGATGGCCGCTGCAGAACTCACGACGGACTCCTTGCGGCTGGCGCCGGGAATAGGAATGATGTGCGAGGCCAGGAGCAGCATCCATTTTAGAACCACCTGCTGCGGGCTAACCCGATGATGAACTGCGATGGTTTCAATCATGGGCTCGGCGGCAGCCAGGCCCTTGGCCGCTTTGATACCCCCCAGCGGACTCCAAGGCAGAAAGGCCATATTATGTTTGCGCGTGTAATCCAGCACGCCATCGCGCTCGGCTTTTCGAGTCTTGCGTGAAAATTCATTCTGCACGCTGACAATTTTCGCAAGAGATTGCGCCAACTCAATTTCCAATACTGTAACGTTACTTAAACCAATGTGCTTTATTTTGCCTGCTTCCTGCAGTTCCTTAAATGCGCCTACACTTTCTATAAACGGTACACGCGGATCAGGGCGATGAAACTGGTACAAATCAATTGCATCAACACCCAGATTTTTCAGCGCCTCCTCACAACGCGCCTTGATGTGAACGGGGCGACCATCAGGTTCCCATCGGCCATCCGGGCGCACCAAACCTGCCTTGGTTGCAACGACCACATGCGATCGCGTGGCCGCGTCAAGTTTGGCCAAAGCCTTACCAATCAGTCGTTCGTTATGCCCAATTTCACTTTGATTTTGGCAATAGGCATCGGCCGTATCAAAAAAATTAATTCCGACTTCAATCGCCTGATGGATGACACCAATTGCGTCATTTTCCGTCGGTCGATTCTCTGGTACTGAAAGCGGCATGCACCCCATGCCAATGGCACTGACCACCAGACCAGACGATCCTAAATTGCGCATTTCCATTCGATGTACCTCCAAATTAATTGTTGACCACGTATATTTTTACAACTATCAGATTATTGAATTTCACCTCGACTGACCATCCAGTTATCATGTGAGAACTCAGTTAGAAATCTACCCGTACGAATACTCCAAACACAGTCGCATCGCTATGTGTACCGGCCGGTTGTGCATAGCGCGTTGCCGCAAAAATACTATTGGCCGAAAGTCCAATTATATACCGACCCGCCGAGGGACGTATGTTAAGCAGATGATTAAGTGGGTAGGTAATGGTGGTGCCAATATACGCACCGAGATATCCATCACGATAACTCATGCGGTTGACGTCGAGGCGCTTTTCACCATTGATAAAAGAAACCGAAAATGGTGAATAAATCGTCAGGCCGCCCGTGTGTGGCACGCGGAAAACCGGGTTGATCCCCACTTCAAAATATTGCCCCGCACTCTGGGTATAATAGGCACCCGCATAGTCAAACCCCACCAGCACAAAAGGATGGAATGCCAACTGATGCAAATATCGGTCATCATTAATGGAAACGCGAAAAAAAATTTCCGGACTGTTGGTCTGGCCTTGCGCCAGCCCTGTTTTCCCCGCAGGGTTTGAATAAGGAACAAAATATTGGGTGTTGGGCGTAATTTGATCGTTGAAACCCGTTTCCAAATGAATGAGTCCACCTGCATCGTATGAATAACCCAACGTCACATCCGCCTCGGAAAAGTTGCTGTTGGGCACATTTCCCACAGATCCGCCAGAAGCCGCTCTACCGGCGATGCCCTGTGAGAGCGAATTGAGGTAGGGATTTTTAATGTCGTATGACCAATTAGCGAAGCTACGGAAATAAATTGATCCCAATTTTTTCATGTTGAGTGAAATGCGTGTGATATTTTCCAGATTGGGCCGATTCGGTGATATATCCAAATAGCGATACCAATAATCGTTGTAATAACCAAATTGGGTAGCCACATGGATAGACGATTTCTGCGGATGCTCCGCACCCCATCGAGATGCAGGAATGCGGTTTGTGGCGGGTGATTTCAGCAATGGCAGCAAGTAGGATTGATTCGAAGCACCGGAATCGTTGCCGAATGCAGTTATGGTCTGCAGCCCGACAACGCATGTGGCTGCCATTGCCACTCGCCAAACTTTTATCCGCCCGGACGAGGAGCCAAGACTCATTTTGAAAAATCCGAACCCTGCGGCAAGCATTACATCATCCATTAAATGATTCAGTCATCGGTGGCGGCTCTGTAAGCACCACCACACATCAAGCTGTGAGAGCATACAGGCAACCATGGCATCTGGTAAACTATTGCTTTTCCAGACCGTGACCAGAAAAATGAGCTTCAGAACAACTGAATCGGCTGCAAGTCTGTCCAAATAACAGCAGGGCTGCAATTTTCCGGATCAGGGTTAACCATATACCAGTCAAGGGTAAATGCGGATGCCAGTATCTACGGAAGTCGTCCTAAGTAATCGCAACTTGTGGTCGCACGCGATCTATGTTTTTTCGAGCCAATGCCTGATCCATACCGGGAAGCACATAGTCACGCGCTACCACCTCCCAGCTCATTTGGCTGGCAAGGCGGTATCCCTCCTTAACCATCGCATCAATAGCGGCATCCGTGTCTGGCAACTTCGCCACAATTTTCTCTGCCACCTGCGACGCTATAGCACCTTCAATCTGATTGCGGCGGTTTTTGTCAACGGCAAGACACGCTTCGATTGAACTAAATTGTACTTGCGAACCACTCGTGTAATCTACTTCAATCACGTTGGAAGTGCCCCCTGCGCCAGCCGCCTTACGCACAAAACCCGCGCATCCGCAGAGGGAAGTAAATACACAAATCCCACCAAATGAGATCGATTCAACTTGGGCGATACCAAATGGCTCGTACACAGACTGCCCAAATTCAACATCCGAGCCTTGGCGAATGTCCATGAAATCCATCTCGGCAGGCATACGCAAGCCGCAGGTGCGTTGATCGAATCCGAATTGATTGATATAGATAACTTTGCAGTACCGGCTGCGTGCATTGAATTCCTGTACACCGGCGTAGAAGGCGGCCTCGCCGCCGGTCAGATCGGGATACCCCTCACGATGCGCGACGGGCCAGTGGTAATCGGATTCCATGTTCATCACATCATCGGTTCCACGCGCGGATGTCTCCGTCGAAAGCACAATGAGTACGGCCGTCTGCTTCTTTTTTGCCATGTGCTGTTCTATCTGCTCCATTACACGTATATCGCGCCAGAGCCCCTTTGAAAGCACCATGCGCGTTACATGGGCGAGCACATAATCCGGCTTGAAGCCCAGCAGAGTCTGGCAGTAGCGCTGCAGTCGGCGGCGCGATGCGATTTTTTCATCAAGTGAGATATTAAATGACGTCACACCGTTATATGCCAGATCAATTCGGCGCCGCTCAAAAATCGGATTCAAAAAGCGAAATTCGTCGATGATATAATCTCCCACCGCAAAAATATTATCACAGTGCCGGGCGGCATCGACCAGAGGATATTTGTAAAAAAATGACTGTGAACCAAAAACCTCATCGACTGAAAGGTGCTGTTGGTGTCCTAAACGCATGGCATTATAAAAGCTGATGTCGTGCCCCGGATGTGACTCCACTATTCGGCGCATGGGAGCCACCTCATGCGCATAAAATATTGTGCGGAAACGATGCGGGGCATTGAGCTTTGCGGCCAGCGCCGTCGGCATTCCCATGTATTCGTGCGAAAACATGATGGCCGGATGCTCGTTTGAACCGGCACCAATGGCTGCAAGAGCATCGATAGCCGGTTCGGCTAGCCGCACGTATTGTTCGTAATCCCATATCCATTCGTAACGGTTCGACTCAATACGAAACTTGTCATAGAGTTCCCATTTGAATGCAGCTATTCGTTCAGCCGAATAGTGATTCAGATTGAAAAGCAGAACTTCGGGGTGCGATGTAACTTGAGTGAACTTATCATAAAATATTTTACGCCCGTAGACAATATTGACATGGTATTTTCGTTCCACGGCGTGAAGTCCGTCTGCCAGCGGATGGTGGATAATGCCGTCGATAGAACTGTAAAGGACCTCTCCCCCAATGCCCAAGCGGGCTTGAGCCAGTCCATCGGTGCTAAATAGCGGGCCAACGAGGATATCACGTTCGACATGTTCGCTATAGTGCCTGGATGTGAGCAGGCCATGCAGGACAGCGCCAATTCCGCCTATTTTTTGCACTGCCTCATGAGTAACATGAACCGCTGTCTTCATAAGTCATGAATCCTTTTTATTACACGTTTGCAGCTTAACCGCGACACATGCGTCGTGCGATAGACTGCAATCTGAGCATTTCGAGGTGCACGGGTTTTATCGGCACCAAACCGTCGGGTAGCAATTGTCATGCCTGTGGAGATTCTACGGCATTCCTCCAGATTAAGGTGAAGTCTTGGCCATGCACGCCCTCGCCTGATCCGCAGACGGATTACAACCTGCCATCTCAGTCTGCTTTCCACTTTTTATGCAGCGGACGGCGTTTCGATTATCGGCATCTTATCGTGGCAGGCTGGAATTAACTTTTTCATCGAGATATGCGACGAATCATTGCCGGCCGGGAAGATTGACAATTCGGATTTTCAGCACTTTTGTTCTGCATGCATAACGGCTATAACCGACGAATACAGGGACCTTGATTGGAAGCGACAGTGAGCCGAATCGTTTACGGAGACTCACGCCAGGGTGATTTTGATATTCAGGTGCGTATCCCGATGGACGATCGAGCAGCATATCTACTCAATGGAATTGTACAGCGCGATTTTTGCGTCGGCCGCATCATACGTTTTAGAAAACTCACGCGAGGCGTTCAATGTGATGCAATTGAGATACTCACATCGGAGCGCCAGTCATTTCTGGTATTGATTTATCCGCGGACCTATTCCCGTCAGCAGCTCAATACAGGTGCAGAAAAGTCGGTCAATCTGGCTGCGGCAACCTTTCCGAGCCTGCATTTCATCGAGCCGTCCAAATCGGACGGCGGCTGGGTGGTGGATGGCCCACAAGGTTCACATCTGATGGTTGCTAAATTTCCGGTTGGCCAGCCATTGCCCGACGATCAGTGGAACAGTCAAGACTTAAGCCAACTTGGTATCCGTCTGGGCTGGATGCATCGCATGACAAACGACGCAGACCACCATCCTGCCAGAAAATCACTGTACGCCCAACTGACCAGCCGACTTTCCGAACCGTCTCCACGACGCAATGCTTTGCTCAACGTTCTCGATGCAGGCATTCTGCAGAAATTTATCGACGCCCAGAAAGACAAACCACCCATGCAGGGATGGACTCATGGCGGAATAAATCATTCCTCCGTGCTGCTGGATGATGACCGACAAATTACAGCGGTGATTGATTGGGGGCTGGTGGGAGATGGCGGCAACCATGAGGATGCCGTCGACGTATTTGTACGGTGGTGTGTGGATGCGGACGGTCAGATCCGCGCAACAGAAGCACGAGCTTTTCTAGAGGCATTTTTATCACTGGCGCCCGAGGCGAAAACACCGGATTGGCGGGCTGTCGTTGACCGCTGGTGTATGCGCCAGCTCGATAACGCCCTGCTGGGATACCGCCAGCTTCCGCAAGGATTCGGCTCGATTATTCGCAATCCTTCCTTCCTGTCCACGGCCATCGCGCTGTGTCAAAATAAAAGCATATAGGTTCAAAACGCATTGCAGATGTATTTGGCGATCCGTCGGTTAAACTACGACGCACCTGCGGCAGAACGAGGAGAATACTCTTGCCAAACGATAGTTCAAAATTTGCCCTTGGCGACACGCACCATCAGGGCGAACCAATAGTCGTTTCCGATCCATGGCTAAAGCCGCACAAAGAGGCAATTTGCAATCGCTATAAATACTACCAGAAGTTGATGAATCAATACGCATCCACCGGTGGTGTACTCGGTCAGATCAGCCAGGGGCATCATTATTATGGCTTTAATCGAGGCATGCGTAATGGCTTGACGGGCCTGTGGTATAGAGAGTGGGCGCCATCGGCCAAAGCGCTATTTCTTACTGGAGATTATTGCGACTGGGACCGGAACAGCCATCCCATGAGTCGGAATGAATTTGGGGTTTGGGAAATTTTTATGCCCGACGATCATTTTGCCGGACAGCTTAAGCACGGCAGTCATATAAAAGTGCACGTTGTCACGTCATCCGGATCCAGCGACCGGATACCCGCATACATTCGCCGAACCGTACAGGACCCCCACACTCATGGATTCCTGGGGCAATATTGGGCCCCGCCCGAACCTTATCAATTCAGAAATGCACGACCAGTGCGAAAACACCGCTGTGGAATAAGAATTTACGAAGCGCATGTTGGCATGGCAACTGAAGAACCTAAAGTCGGGTCATTTGCTGAATTTAAAACCGGGGTTCTGCCGCAAATTGCCGACTTGGGATATAACGCCATTCAGCTAATGGCGGTGATGGAACACCCCTATTACGCATCATTTGGATATCACGTCAGTAATCTCTTCGCTGTAAGTTCGCGATTTGGGACACCGGAGGATCTGAAGGAGCTAATCGATACGGCTCATGGCCTTGGTTTGTCCGTGCTGCTGGACGTGGTGCACAGCCATGCTATTAAAAATATTAATGAAGGGTTGAATCTTTTCGACGGGACAGATTATCAGTATTTTCATTCGGGTCCACGCGGTCAGCATGTCGCGTGGGATTCGCTCTGTTTCAACTACGCCATCTACGAAGTACAGAGACTTTTGCTGAGCAACCTGCGTTATTGGCTGGAAGAATTTAAATTTGACGGCTTCCGCTTTGACGGTGTCACGAGCATGCTCTACCTTGATCATGGCTTGGGTGCAAAATTCACCAGTTATGATTGCTATTTCGGCCCCAACATTGACGGTGACGCGTTGGCTTATCTTCAGATCGCCAACACCCTTACCCACGCTGTCAATTCGCACGCGATCACCGTCGCTGAAGATGTTTCAGGAATGCCCGGCATGGCACGTCCCATCGCCGCAGGCGGGGTGGGGTTTGACTACCGCCTCGCCATGGGGGTGCCTGATTACTGGATTAAGCTACTGAAGGAAAAACGCGACGAAGATTGGAATCTCAGTGAACTGTACCAGACTCTGCTCAATCGACGGCACGATGAGCTTCATGTTGGGTACGCCGAGAGCCACGATCAGGCACTGGTAGGCGACAAAACCATCGCCTTTTGGCTGATGGATAAGGATATGTACAGCCAAATGAGCAAATTCGCCCAGAGCACCGTCGTTGATCGCGGATTGGCTTTACATAGAATGATTCGACTTATCACCTTTACGCTGGCCGGCGAAGGTTATCTTAATTTTATGGGTAATGAATTTGGTCACCCGGAATGGGTCGATTTCCCCCGCCCCGGCAACCAGTATTCCTATCATTACGCCCGCCGCCTTTGGTCACTGGCACACACCGATCATCTGTACTATCAGGGGTTATGGCGTTTCGACAAGGCGATGAATCAATTGGATGATGCCCACCAACTGCTTTGCGATCCGTTCATTGAGCAACTTATGGTGCATGAGGATACCCGTCAACTTGCGTATCGCAGAGGCCCATTGGTATTTATTTTCAACTTTCATCCCAACGAGTCGTATACAGATTTGCGGATTCCCGTACCCGATAAAACTGATTACAAAGTGATTCTTTCAACCGATGAGTCCAGATTTGATGGACACGGACGAACAGATCGTGGCACGGTGTATCCCATGCAAAGCATTTCGATGTACGGTCGGGAGCAATCCATACAGGTTTATCTTCCGTCACGCAGCGCTCAGGTGATATGCCCGGTGATGTTGGTGAATTAGGCCGACAATCGCGACTCTACTGTTTTGGGGCCGTGCCCAGGATGCAAGGCGTCGGGGCCGACGGTGACTCTGGTGAAGATGAGTCGCAGAGGTCCGAGGACGCCGCAGACGGGATGTTTGCGGCACACCCTCCGGGCGGCACGTCTTTCGCCCGGCCTCTGCGGCGCGGCTTCCTCGGCGTATCATCCTCGTCCGATACGCCCTCGTCGCCGCTTCTTGATGCCCGCCAAAATCCATGCCGTCGCAGTCCCTGTTATTACTTGGACAGGCTCTTGGGCGAATATCTGAAAATCCGCGTAACTGGGATACAATGGTGCGGTTGGAATGATTAATCATCGTCAGGATGCAGGACACTATTGATGGGACATGAAAAGCTAAGGAATTCCGCCGTCGGAATTACTATTTTAGTGGCAGTGATTTTACTTACCTGGGGCGCATTTTTATTGGGGAGGCTCCCGTACCTCGGTCCCAATGCTCCATACCTAGTGACACTACGATCGAAGTCAGCCATGGGCCTTACTTCGGGAGATTTGGTGTCGCTCAATGGTGTTGTAGTCGGTACCGTCAGCGCGGTTACGCTTACATCCAATATGCAGCAGGCTAAGATTAGATTGAGAATCTACCGCTCAATTAGGTTGCCGATGAACACGGACGCATTAATAGGTACTAAAACAATCGGCACACCATTTGTCTCGCTTTACGTCCCAAGGCAAAAAAGCAAAGGATATTTGCCCACAAATGGTTCAGCTCATCTCGAAGCTAAAGTGGCATCGTCGAGTTTAATTCCGCATTCGGTTGTTAAGAATATTTCATCGCTCAAAACAGACTTTACCACGCTCAGTGGTAAGCTGGATCGAGTAGCCGATGATCTGCATGCTTTACTTAAGCCTGTTGCGCTCACTTCAGCGCAGGCATCCGGTGAGTCAAGCGAACCGGGTGACATGAACAATGTCAGTGCGCTGATTCAAAGGTTGAATGTTACGATCAACTCCGTAAATCGCCTGGTTGCCGGTCAGCGCCTGCATCGTCAAGTACACGCCATTATTACCAATGTTTCACACGCTTCGGTCCAACTTGCCACCATCCTTGACCAAGTGCATCGTCTCGTCGGTCGTGCAGGGGTGTTTATCACCAAGGCGAATCACACGACAGCGAACGTCGATGCCACAGTGACTACGGCCCATCGACAAATTGTCGCGTTAAGTCTGAAATTGACACATGTACTTCAAAACGCCAATATGATTCTCTCCTCTATAGCTGAGGGACATGGCACGGCTGGACGGTTTATGAAAGACCCGCAACTGTATGATTCATTGCTGGTGATCACCCACAGGCTTAAGCGTACAATCAGCGGCCTTGACGCTCTTGTGGAACAAATCAGGGCTGAAGGATTTGATGTAAAAGTCGGCTTTTGACGATTCGGTACAGCACGGAAGCCGCCAGCCTGTATCAATCCTGAATGCGCATGAACCAAATCTTGGCCTGAAGGGCGTCCATGAACATCGATAATACCCCGAATGACCGACGGCAATGATGCGATGACGATATCAGAACGGCAAGAAGATCAGGTGGTTATTGACCAGCGTGCGGCAGCATGGAAGACGCGGCCGTTGCTGCGCGACATTTATCAGGGATATTTCCATGACATGCGCCAGCATTTTGCACCAGGTGCATCTTCTACCAAGCCTTACGGTACCACCATTGAAGTCGGAGGAGGATCCGGTCACTTCCGCGCCTTTTATCCTGATATGATCGTTACGGACGTCCTACCGAGTCCTCATATCCATCTCGCAGCCGACGCCATGCAGTTACCATTCCGCGATCAATCAATCAACAATATTGTTATGCTGGATGTGCTGCACCATCTACCCCTGCCGCTTCAATTTTTTTCTGAAGCTCAGCGGGTGCTCAAGCCGGGTGGCCGAATCGTCATGACCGAGCCATTTCTTTCGCCGGTTTCGAGCTTGTGTTATTGGCTCTCACACCCGGAGCCTGTCGATATAAAAGCGCCAATCTTCAGACCGCAATCGAACCCTGTCGGCGGGGATCCGATCGCGGTGATCGGTTCCGGGGCCTTCGCCAGCAATCAGGCTATTCCAACGTTAATATTTTTTCGCTATCAGCAGCTGTTTGCGCGTCGTTTCCCGCAATTGTCAGTTACTCACCGCGAGGTGCATTCTACCATGGTCTATCCTCTTTCCGGAGGGTTTTCCAAGCCGGTACTCTTGCCGCGTGTTGCGGTCCCTGCGGCGAAGATGCTGGAGCGGATGCTTTCGCCGATAGCCCGATGGATGGCATTTAGGACTTTAATTGTCGTGGAAAAACAATCATAATTGTGAGATGCGGCGCAATAGCGCCAAGTTTCCTGGAGAACGTCGTTATGCCTCAGCCCGTACCACCTGCAACTCGCACAACATCAAAGGACGCAGACCCTGCGACCAATACCGCGGCATCTGTTCCGATGTTCAATCTTACCCGCCAATACGGGATGATTGGGCGCGACATCGACGCCGCGGTGCTGGCTGTTCTTGCAGGCACTGAATATATCGGCGGTACGGCGGTGACGAAGTTTGAAAGCCAACTCGGGGAATTCTGCAAGTGCCAGGCTATCGCTGTTTCCAGCGGGACCGATGCCATCTTGGCCGGTCTGATGGCATTGGGTATCGGCCCGGGCGTTTCGGTCATTACAAGCCCGTTCACTTTCTTTGCTACCGCAGGGTGCATTGCCCGCACCGGGGCCAAGCCTGTGTTTGTTGATATTGATCCCAATACATTTTTAATTGATCAACACGCTGTTGAGCAAGCCATGAATCCCGCCGTTCGATGTGTGATCCCCGTCCATTTATTTGGCCAGATGACGCCGATGGGGGAGCTGACACAGTGGGCATGCCGTCATGGCGTCAGCGTACTGGAGGATGCGGCCCAATGTATAGGCGCTCATGATTCAGATGGCGTTGTTCCGGGCGAGCTTTCCGCAGCGGCGGCGCTTTCATTTTACCCCACTAAGAATCTTGGAGCTGCCGGCGATGCCGGCGCGGTACTGACTCGCAGTGATGCCCTGGCCGCTCGCATTCGACAGACTCGGCAGCATGGCGAGGTATCGCGTTACATGCACGAATTTGTAGGAGGCAATTTCAGACTTGATGCCATTCAGTGCGTCATCCTTTCCATTAAACTGGCCAATCTGACGAAATGGAACCAACGGCGCATCGAAATTGCCGATTTCTATAATCGCCACTTGGCCGACACTGATGTGACAACCCCCTACCGCATTCCGTTGGGCCGGCATGTCTTCCATCAGTATGTTATTCGAACTCCCAAGCGTGATGAACTAAAAGAATATCTTGCGAGACTCCGTATCGGTTCAATGGTGTATTACCCGGTACCGCTGCACCTTCAGGAATGCTTTTCAAATTTGGGTTATAAGTCAGGTGCGCTGCCCAATGCGGAGGCGGCCTGTCGGGATGTGTTGGCGCTTCCCATTTTTCCGGAGCTTACAGATCTGGAATTAATGACAGTGGCAAGCGCCATCCGCAGCTTTTTCGGTAAAAAGCCGCTATGCTGAAGCTCTAACAGCAGATGTATGGTCGGCGTATAACATGTTTTTTGGGATGAAATAACTTGGCTAAATTATTTCACCATTTGTCGCTGCGAGAGAAACTTACCGACGCAGTGCGCCGTGTTTCAGCTCGTATGCGCACCGATATTTGGTTCCCGCATTTACTGTTGGCCTTGCTGATTGCCTCATTGGGCGTCGTCAACCTGGTCACGGGTGTTGAAAAACTGGCACCGCACTTTCCCGCTGTGGTAACGATGATCACTGTCCACAAGACATTCGAGTGGCCGCCGGGCATGCTCACTGCCTTGGCCGGTTTGCTGGTGCTGATCATGTCATTGGGGCTGGCGCTAAGATCGCGACTGGCCTGGGCCATATGTCTGCTGTTAATTGCAGGCACTCTGGCTTTATCTCTCCATCAACATTGGCTCCGTTGGAGCAGCATGGTCTATTTTAATGCAGCCATCCTGTTTTCTCTCATCATTTTTTTTCGGTCTTTTTCCAAATCATCGCTCGCGGCTGGCACCTTGCTTTCCGGCGTAAGTCTTGTACTACTCTTCGGCTATGCGATGATCGGTACGTATGTGCTGGGTGGCGATTTTTCCCCACCGATAAAGACTTGGACTAATACTCTCTATTTTGTCGTGGTTACACTTTCGACAGTTGGGTACGGCGACATCACACCCAAAACGGATAACGCCAAACTATTTGTGGTTTCTCTCATCATTCTCGGCATCACGGTGTTTGCGACCTCTGTGTCCACGGTTATCGTGCCATTGGTTGGCAATCGGATGGAAAGGCTGTTCGCAGGAGAAAAAAAACGCATGCGAAAAGATCACTACATTATCGTCGGCGAAAATCCCCTCGCTCAAAACACCTATCGGCAATTGCGTCAGCGCAAGTGTGATGTAACAGTGATTCTGCCAAGTCCTCCCACAACCCAATGGACTGAAGATTCAGAGTTAGTCATAGGTGACCCGACAGACACGGACGTACTTCGCAAAGCTGGCGTTGAATATGCCCGAGCCATATTGGCTCTGCGCAATGATGATAGCGAAAATGCTTTTATCGTCATGGCCGCAAAAGACATTGCAGGACAGGTAAAGACGGTGGCATCGGTTAAAAATTCAAATAATCTCCAGCGTGTTAAACGAGCTTCACCGGATCTGATCGTCGCGCCGGACATCTTGGGCGGTGAATTGCTTGCCATGGCACTCAGCGGAGAGTCGGTTGATGGCAATAACATTTTAAACAACCTGTTTATTGCTAAGACGCCGTAGGACTTTTCAACGGGCGCAGGACATGGTCGTGGTAGCGGTGAAGTTAAGATGGACGGTATATTCGCCACCGGATTAGCGTGCCGCAGTGACTACTGAATTAACGTCAGTTCAGGATGAAGCCTTCATAAATTTCATCATATTGCGCGGATGTCGTTTAGCCGCCAGACTTGCACCAGCTCGCTTGCGAACCGCAATTCATTTGACGGCCGGTGAAATTTGCCAGCAATGGCTGAAACTATTGGCTCCTTATCCCGAGTTAGTTAAATCAAATCTGCTACGTGCTGATGTCAAGTTTTACGGCCTTGCCGGGAGGCCGAGTTAAATTGCGAATACTGATCTGACCAGCCAGATTCTCAACCATGGATTTCATCTGAGATTGAATTTTTCCCGAAAAATTAGCAAATGGATCGCCCGTATCAGAATTAATTCGCACCGCCATTTCCAACGGCAGTTGGCCAATAACGGGCAGGCCCATTTCCTGGGCCATCTGCTGGGCCCCACCGCTGCCAAACAAATCGTGGCGTGTGCCATGTTCGCATGTGAAATAGCTCATATTTTCAACCACGCCGAGAATCCATACTCCCAATTGCTGGAACATACGCACCGCCCGGCGGGCATCAGCTAGGGCTACCTCCTGCGGCGTGGCAACAATGACCGCCCCTGTTAAGGGGATGCTTTGAGCGAGCGTCAGCGATACGTCACCGGTTCCGGGAGGAAGATCGACGATCAGATAATCAAGTTCTCCCCATTGCACTTGCTCTAGAAATTGGCGGATCACGCCGTGTACCATTGGTCCACGCCATATAAGCGCCTTTTCCTTCTGAACGATAAAACCAATCGACATAACCTTGATGGGTTGCGGTGCTGAACCCCAGTTAAAGGGAATGATTTTCTCGTCTACCACGGAAGGCTGTGCATCTGAGAGCCCCGTCATAATAGGGATCGATGGACCATAAACGTCGGCGTCCAGAAGACCCACCCTGGCACCCGCAAGTGCCAGCCCAACGGCCAAATTCACAGCAACGGTACTTTTACCCACACCGCCTTTGCCTGCACCAACGGCGATCACATTGCGAACCTCCGGAAGGATGTTGCGCTGATCGTTGGACGGCCTCACATTGGCACCAAATTTAACCGATACGGCCGTTGCCCCGGACAATTTCAACACGGCATCGGAAACATCCTTTTCGATTTTAGATCGCATGGGGCAGGCAGGTGTGGTTAACTCGATATCAATACTGACCGCACCGTTACAGATGCGGACATCCTTGACCATCTTGAGCGTGACCAAGTCTTTAAAAAGCTCCGGGTCTTGAACGGTCGCCAGCGATGCCCAGACGGCGTCCTTCAGCGACTGGTCGCTTGCCGCGGTAGATGAATCAGCCATTTACTTCCTTCCCGACTATATGGCGTAGCTGTGGAGTCCAACCAAGAAAAAGTTCACCCCGATCCAGTTAAACATCATCACGCCAAAACCTACAATGGAGAGTACAGCCGTCCAAGTAGGTCTGTATTTCGGTGTGACAAAACGCAGATGCACAATAATCAGGTATACCAACCATGTGACAAGGGCAAATGTTTCCTTCGGATCCCATCCCCACGGACGTCCCCAGGCGTAATCAGCCCAAACGGCTCCGAGGATAATACCTGAACCGAGAAACCAGAAGGCCATCTGCAATATAACAATATTGGCTGAGTCCAACTGCTGCAGAAATTGTGTACGCCGCATTTGCTCATTGGCACTCGCACCGGCACTGGCAACTTCTGCCGTTTCAGCCTGGAGCGCAAATCCGCTGCCGGTATTGCCCGGCTCGATCCCGTAGTTAGATACCGGATTGAGTTTGTAATACGCCTTGATACCCAAAAACAGCAAGCCGAGACAGAAGCTCGCCCCAATCAGGGCGTAACTGCTGATAATGACATTGACGTGAATCCAAAGCCAATACGTACTGAGCATACCGTCCACACGTGAGATGTTAGCCCCCATACTGGTACCAACCACATAGGGCATCACAAAACACGCCGTCATCGCCATAAAGCCAACAAAACTCATGGCTAAGCCAAAGAGACTGTTTTTTTTCCAATACTCCAATATGAGGCCAATAGTGCACCCCACCAATGCGGCACCTAAAATGCTCTCAAATTCATTTTGGATGGGTATGCGTCCGGCCAACCACCACCGTACACCGGTGAACGCCGCGTGATTAATAACCGCAACAGTAAAAAACCCAAGGGCGACCTTGCGCACACCCGGCGCCGCCCCCACTGCGGAAATCAGGAACAGCGTTAGCGATACGAAGTAGAAAAATACCCCGACCAGCGTACCGTCGAAGAGACGGTTATACCAAATAGATGTGATGCGTTTGGCATAGGATGGGTAGGCAGCCGTGTTAACTTTTGGCAATATGCCGCTGAGCACTTTAATACCGGCATTGGCCAACTTGGCATCGTTGTTGCGCCATCCGCCAAAAAGTTCGACGAAGCCCAGAACAATTTTCTTCGATATCCGCGGTGAGTAGCCTGGAACGGGTTTGCCCAAAGGCATTCCCGGCGGTGGCGGTACACCGGTATTGGGTATCAAATCAACGGGATTCAGCCACACTCGTTCTTTTGACGTTGGCATTGGCGCGACAATCCGAAGCTGCGCTGCCATGTTCCTGAATGCACTTAGAGCATCGCCAATCTGAGCAACGGACGAATTCAGCGCGCCATTGCGGCTGATGTGCTGCAACAACCGCCGAACTTCCGGTTGTGCCAAAAAGTTTGGACTCACCGTTCCCTGTTTAAGAATCCTCTCCGCCTGCGCCTTGGAAACCAATTTGCCAAGCCGCTCGCGAATAGGGACGGCCACAATCGTTATGAAATTGCGATTTTCCCACGCCTCAGGACGAAATGCCATATCCAAAGCGGTATATAAGGGGTCGCGGCCATTGATCGACCCATAAAAAGTAATCGTCTGCATGGTTTCACGTGCCCAGGTGTCCAGTGTCTTGACTTCTTCCTGATTCTGAACGGCTAAGACTTTCAGTGGCCCCAGGTGAATGGCATGTCGAAACGCGGTGCGATTCTGGCCGGCTATCGCTTTGGCGCGGGCTGACCGAAAATTGCTAATTTCGGCTTTCATCACTGATGCCGCATTTAGTGATGATTGGCCCGCCGCAGGAAATTTACTCGGGACGCCTTCCTGAACCTTGATGGCGGCTCCATGCGCGAATGTCACCCCAATCGCGATGACAGCGAAAACGGCGGCTAAAATACTGGTCGGTAAGCGAAAACGATCAAACAGATTCATATTCATGGCGTGTCCACCTAACTTTGTACATTGTGCGCCGGCACCGCGCCGGCTGCCAAGGCCAACTGCTTCTTCTTGATGTTGATGAGAATGGGTTTAACATAAAAGGCGTAGCCAATACCCGCGATGATCATGATAACTCCCGTTAGCATGGCATAGAAACCATGGGTATTGCCGACACCCAGAACCGTAAAAGCCTGTCCGTTCTGCAATTTGCCAAAACGGGCCTGAAATATATGCAATCCATCAATTTGTGCCGGGTGATTAAGATGGATGGTAACATGCTGAGTTTTGCCGGTACGGAGATTTCGAATTAGAACCTTACTGATGAAATCACGCGGGAAAGAATGTCCGCCCGAAAAAAACACCTCTTTACAACTCAGCAGTTTGATGGAAATGGGCATGGAGCGGCGGAATTCTGAAAAAATTAACCCCAGTTTTCCGCCATTCGGCAATCGTGCGAAAATAGGGGGTAAATCTCCATGAAAACCAAACTGCTGATACGGCACGTAGAGTTCTTTGGTAAACCCATTGGGGCCGGTAATTTTTGCCAGGATGATGCAGTGCCCCATGGTATTTTCCACCTTGGGTATGCGGTCAGCAGCAGGTATGAGGTGTGGCCGCAACGCGACCTCAGCCTCGCGCAGCAAGGTAAATGATGATTTAATACCTTGCATGTCGACTGGGACCGGTTTGCCAAAACCGCTAATCGCTTTTTGCGTCACTGCTCCACCGGGTTTCCGATGGACAAGCAGAAATTTTCCGCTCTTGAACTCGACTATCCAGAACTGATCGCGGGTTGCGTCGAGGTACCGGACATGCAATCGCCTGTCAAACTTGTGCACCAGCAATTTACGCTGGCCATTTTTGAAGACAAAGTCCACAGACTGCGTCGGATAACGGAACAACGCGACCCGCTGAAAACGGACGGTCTTACCCTTTCCCTTGCGAGTTACATTAATCATGCAGGCCTCGCTGATCGCACCGTTATAGGTGGAGTTGATCAGCGGCATGGTAATCAAATGACGTGGAACCAGAGTGTATGGTGTGCCTTTAACGACAAGTTTTTGTCCCACGCGGAATGGATACACACGCCGTACGTGATCGGCATCCACCCGCACAATCAGGGCGTGCGTGCCGGAAAAGCTTTGAGTTATGTCGCGTAGACGCCGCTGGGACGGGTGATAAAGATACGACACCACGAACGGCGAATTAACACCCGTCACCCGCCCACGGGGGCTATTGCCAATTAGCCACTCTCCACTGGTTCCTCGTTCGCCTCCCATGTTAAATTCAACTGCGGGGCGACGCGGTACGGTACCAGGCGTTCGCGGCACAGGAAACCCCTCCAACCGCGTATATGGAAAGTAACCAATCACTTTTACATGATAGCCTTTAAGCGAAGGACTCAATCCACCTATCGCGGCATGGGGAATGACTATGTTAAGTGGATTGCCGCCCTGCGGTGTGCGGCGGTCAAATATGGGCAATGACTTCACTTCGACAATTGACGACTGAACTTTGCTGCCACCTTTATACTCCAGGTAGACAGCTCGATCTGAGGCGTCATAGTAATGACGAACCGTCGAATTGATGAAAATGCGAGTGAGGCCCTCGTGTTTGAGCCCAAAGTAAAAAAAACACCCGGTGATCAGCGTAATAATCCCAACGTGCACGGTCCAGACGCCCAATCTATACAGCGTGAGGGGAATGCGGCGCAGCGTAACCGTAATCAGCGTTGTTGCCAGAAGCAGAAGGAGGATGACCAGCGGTGGCGCGTCAAAAAACTGCATGGTGGAAACGTCAAAATAGGCACGTAAGCCTGGAAGTCCAGAACCCAATGCCAGATATATAGCAATTAGCCCAAGGTAGCTGATCCCCAGCGTGACCGAGCTGAAATATCGAACTACCCAACCAAGGAGATCGTGCCGAAGAGCCAATTTGTCCAAGAATTTTCCGGCCGCCATGGGGCACTGCCCTATCCATAAAAAGAAACGTTCAATCGGCCAAAGCTGGACGGATGCCTTAGCCGGGGCTACAGGTGATGGGTCTGAGGGAACAGTTGTCATGGGGTTTATCAACTCAGTCTAAAATATACCAGCGGCCCGCCATGCCACATCTTGCAACATACTACTGGGTTTCTCGCCCAAGTGCCTTGTGAAATTTATCACAAACTCATGTACGTATCAAATCCTTCGTGGGTTCAGCCATTTTTTACCATCATTTCGGTTTACTAGAGCGCCGCAACTATTGCATTTGTGAACTCGCGTGTCGTGGCCAAACCACCTAAATCCCGGGTGCGGATTTTACCTTCCACCAGCACATGATCATAGGCACCCTTAATGCGTCCCGCGGCGGTTTTGCAGGCTTGGGAGTTCAGTTTTTCGGCCAAAAAATTCAGCATCATGACGCCGCTCATCAGGCAAGCCAAAGGATTCGCCAATCCTTTCCCTGCGATGTCCGGTGCGCTGCCGTGGACGGCTTCAAACACGGCGCAATCTCGACCAATATTCGCTCCTGGAACCACTCCCAGCCCCCCCACCATGCCGGCGCATAAATCACTCACTAAATCGCCATAGAGATTTTCCATTAGCAACACATCATATCGCGTTGGGTCACGTACCAGTTGCATGCAGGCATTGTCAATAATGATCTCTTCATACTCAACTTGCGGGTATTTGGCATCACGCACCGCCTTCGCGCATCGCAAAAACAGACCGTCTGTGAGTTTCATGATATTGGCTTTATGAAAGACGCTGACTTTTTTTCTCTGGCGATGCACGCAATAGTCGAAAGCATATTCTGCAATGCGCGTACAGGCGCCCTCAGTGGCGACCTTCATGGAGGTTACAACACCCGGTGCGATTTGATTTTCAATGCCGGTGTAGAGTCCTTCTGTATTTTCGCGAAATATGACCAGATCAACGCCCTCGTAACGGGTTGTTACACCCGGCAGATTACGCACCGGCCGCACGGCGGCGTACAGATCAAGTGCTTTCCGCAAAGTGACATTCACCGAACGAAATCCACCACCGATCGGTGTACCCACAGGCCCTTTCAGACCAACGCCGGTACGCCGGAGTTCGGCGAGCGTTATCTCTGGCAGTACATCACCGTGTGTCGCCGCTGCACCAAGGCCCGCTGGCATGGGGAGCCATTTAATGGGCGCCCCGGCAGCCTCGATCACCTCGCATGCTGCGGCCGTCACATCCGGACCAATCCCATCACCAGCAATTAGAACGGCTTCAATCATTTCCTTCGACATAACCTCATCGGTCCTTCTGCAAAAGCACGCACCACCTCAAGTGTCCAAATAATAGCACCGTTGCGACGATGCGATTATAGATGCCCTTCATGAAGCGGCAACACAGACGTACCATGTACTGATCTGGTCTGAACCAAAGCGATCCATTTTCTCTCATTTCTGATTTTACGCTTCTGGTTAAAAACCTGTACACTTTACCCGGGCAAGGTTGATCCACTGGCGGCGTACGGCGGGTGGATGGGTGGTTTGTACTACGGGTGGCTATTTCAGGAGGTTAAAAACAATGCTGTATCGCTTCATTCCCAACACCGACATTAAGGTGTCCACGTTATCGTTCGGCAATTTTATTTACGGCAGTGGTATGTGGGGTAAAACCAGTGCAGATGAGCCGCAGGGCGTCGCCCTCCAAAATAAGGCATTCGATTTAGGTGTAAATTTTTTCGATACGGCCGATGCATACGACAATGGTCGCGCGGAAAAAATGATGCGCGAAACCATCACCTATGCGGGCCGCGATAAGATCGTACTATCGACCAAAGTTGGCTACGATTTTTATTCTGATCCGGGATCGGCGGGGGCACATCGGGAGCGGAAGCAGGATTTTTCGCCCGCTTTTCTGGATTTTGCCTTGGAACAATCACTCAAACGTCTTAACACAGACTACATTGACCTCTGGCAGGCGCACAATATTAAATTGCCGCAAATGACCGACGAATTGCGCACTGCTTTAGAACGTCTCAAACTACAGGGAAAAATTCGGGCATGGGGCATTGCCCTAGGCCCGGCTATCGGTTGGCGTGAAGAAGGAGCCGCGGCGATCGAACAATGGAGGTGCGCCACGGTTCAGACTGTATTCAACATGCTTGAGCAGCATCCAGGGCTCGAATTTTGCCACCGCAGCGACCAAACATGCAGCACAGGGATCATCAGTCGGGTGCCACATAGTTCAGGCATATTGCAGGATATCTACACCGCCGACATGACTTTTACCGATCACCGTAAATTTCGCGATCGCAATTGGCTGGTTTATGGCTTGAAAAAAGTCGAGTTGCTGCGTGAAATTCAGGAGACACATCGCTGCACGCTGGGGCAGTTGGCTATTAAGTGGCTTCTGAGTTTTCCCAAGCTGATATCGGTCCAGCCAAACATTGCAACTGAAGCCGAATTACTGGAGTTTGCTGCCGCCGCATCTGATCCGATTTTGCTGAGCGGTGAAGAGATGAAGAAGATTGGCGACTTGGTGGAAAATGACTTTGGCTTCGGGCCCGAAGCCCATGCGTGTGATCTCAAGAGCAGCATCACAGACAGTGGGGTGACCCGCAGTGAGTACCAACTCAATACCCCCATTCCAAAGCTCAACCCGCACCATACACAGCTCGCGTCTTCATCGACTGAACAGACTCCCGGCAGTGTCCAAAGGTAAACGCCACGCCACGGTATGGTTCGACGGGTGTAAGGCAACCACGCCTCGCCATCTGTGGGTTCAGGCTTGCGATGCATAATGATACTGGCGGAAATTCCAAGAATCTTCAGGAGCCTCCGTAACAGTACCATCAACGTGCGGCGAACAGACACGTTTGAACATCCCATGAGAATCCTCTACGCTAGGTACGCTTGAGGATTTGCCCCCGAATGAAGGGGGGCATTGTTTTAAGGGAGTGGCCTTGGCGTGACGCTGGTATCTTTGATCTGGGTTTTAAAAATTGCATTGATATCCTGCGCCGGAGGGGTAATTGGCGCCATCAGCGGTTTGGGCGGTGGAATTGTCATCGTGCCGGTACTCACCATCTTTATGGGTTTACCCATTGAGGATGCCATTGGCGCAAGCATTGTATCCGTGATTGCCGTCTCCTCTGGGGCGGGTGCTGTTTACGTGCGCGATCATATCACTAACGTGCGCATCGCAATGTTCCTTGAGTTATCCACTGCCACTGGCGCCGTATTTGGGGCTGCTGTTTTGGCCCAATTTCTAAACGCGCAACTGCTATCGATACTCTTTGGCATCACATTGCTGGTGTCGCTGATTCCCGTGATGTTCAAGATCGGTGATGAGCTACCCAAAAACATCAAGAACGATCGTTTAGCGAATTTTCTTAAATTGCAGGGCAGCTACTTTGACAAGCGAATGAATCGCGAGGTGTATTATAATTCCGCCCATGTACCACCCGCCATGGGCATCATGTTCGTGGCCGGCCTCATGGCAGGGATTTTAGGTATCGGTGCCGGTGTATTAAAAGTACTGGCGCAGGAAATTGCCATGAAGCTGCCTACTAAAGTGTCCACCGCCACCAGCAATTTTATGATTGGCGTTACCGGGGCAGCGGCGGCAGGTGTCTATTTACGCCGTGGGCTTGTACTTCCCTATTTAGTGGTGCCCGTGGCTACATCCGTGTTGCTTGGGGCTTTGATCGGGACCAAATTAATGGAGAAAATGTCAAATGCCGGTGTGAGAAAGGTTTTTGCCATTGCGCTCGGTGTGGTGGGAATTGAAATGCTGTTGCGTGGATTTAAGGTGCATTTTTAATGAGTGATGAACCCCAAAAACCCACCACCGATGCTGCAGACAACAGTGCCAAAATCCATAGTGATGCCATCGTACAGGATGTGTCAGGCTGGGTACTGCGCATAGGTGTGATCTTAAGCGTCGTTGTGATGATTCTGGGATTTATCATTAGCTACATTCAAAGGGCCCCCAGCGTAAAATATATGGAGCACGCTACTTTCAAGTGGAGCGTTCACAAGCTGGTATTTGGCGTCCTGCACGGGTCGGGAGAATCCATTATCGAGCTGGGACTTTTATTATTGGTGCTCACGCCGGTGACGCGCGTTGCGGTAAGCGTTTTTCTCTTCACATTTGTAGACAAGGATCGCTTTTACGCATGGGTGACTTTGGGCGTATTGATCATCACCCTTGTTTCCCTTTTCCTGATTCGTTAACGCGCGTCGGTCTTTATTCCCGCTGTGTTCGCATTGACAACAGACTGCCCGTAGAATCTCGCCCATGTTTATTGCCCGCTGGCTGACAAGAACCTTTTCTAAATGCTCAACACTCACGTGGATACTTATTTGCCTTATGGTGCTTTGTGCGTCGGCAGAAGCTGCCGCGTGGGCAGCGACGAAACTGATCCCAACTGGTCTGCAGGCCGCGGGCGACGGTGCGACGGTATTTCTATGCCTCCCGGAGGTAGCTAAGAGCGACTCGCCTGAATTCGCCATTTGGTATCATTTCGCAAACCAACGTGTGGGTGCGGCCGGGCTTTGGAAAACCCTTTACCCCTTGCCGCTACTTGGGCATCCGGCATGCATAACAACGATACATCGCGCAGCACCTCAGTCGCGGTCATCCACATTGGCTGTCTTCTTCCATAGTGGAACAGGTTGGAATTATTCATTGGCAGGCAAAGTTGCGCTGCCACCTTTGCCAACAGGATTCAGACCTGTAACCGCTTGCGACTCCCCAGCCGGACTTACCGTATTGGGTGAACTCACTCATCCCATGGCCGCGCAGACATTCGCCACATCGGCCTCTCATCAGCCTTTACAGAAATCAACGGAAAAAACGCCAATAAAAGCGACGCCCTCGACCGAGGCTACTGTTAAAAAGCCGCCAAAACCGATTCGGGTCTATCCATGGCAACTTCTGCAACTGCACGATAACCGCTGGATGCCATTACCTCTGCCCGATCGATGTCAGCAGTTGATGAATAAATCACAGCCCGTATTGGTCGAAAAACACGGATTGATCTGGCTGTTTCTCAATAGCTCCGGGCGAGTAGAGACCATTCGTTACTGGCAGGCTCGCGGCTTCGATAATGAGGTTGGCACCCGAATAAAAGCCCCAGCCTCCCCAGCCGCTGACCGTCATACTCAGGCCATAAAACCTCAAACCGTCCTGCCAGATTCAACATTAAAAAAGGTAGCGAGCGTTATCAAATGGACGCCAATCCCCGGGCAGTTGGCTATCACCGCCTCCCATGGATATGCAATGGAATTTGCGGCCAATCGAGGCATTGTAGCGTTGGTCGCATCCAAAGCCACTCATTCGCAGGTAGAAATCACAGGCGGATTCATTCGCATTCATGGTCTACACCGAACGTATACATCATGGACCAAACCCTTGCCGATTCAGAAATTTCCACCCAATGCACCACTGACCAATATCGCTGCGGCTAGAGATGGTGACGGTATAAACTTGCTGGTACTTGGGGCCAAGGGTGGCCTATCGTCACTGACGTTAGAGACGACTGGTAAGCAGATTTATGGCATCTCTTCGATCGCCGCAGCAAAATCATCACCCCCTCAATCACCTGTATACCCACAATTTCTGGTGCTGGTTTTGGTGACGCTGCTGATATTTTCCCTCTGGCAGCGCAAAACACCCACTGCCGCATCCAAGTCGACGAAGTTGCCGATTGCTCAGTTGCGTTTTCGTCTTATTGCCGCATTAATTGATATGGCGTTGGCCGCCATTGTCATCATTGTGGTATTCAAACTGTACAATTATCATGCATGGCAGCCGATTATTCACGCCATGGAAAACATTCTTGCCCAGCCCGATCTCATTTTCAGCACACCCCCGCTGGTCATGTGGTTAAGCCTCTACGAATTGCACGTGATTTTAGGCGAGGCGCTTGTTGGCCGCTCGGTTGGCAAAGCCATTGTCGGTATTCAAGTGGTGGATCTCACCGGCAAACCCGCCAGCCCGCTGGCGATACTTATTCGCAATCTGATTCGGATACCTGAAATCATTACTATATTTTTATTTATATTCATGTTTGTGAGCGATGAGCGGCAACGCCTCGGCGATTTAATTGCCCGCACAATTGTCATAAAACGAAAAAAATAGCTCATCATGCATCACAGCATCCAGACTGCCGTGTAGAAGCTATCGGAAATTACTTTGATATGACGATCAATACGGACACCGGCCATCGCTCAATGCCAAGGGCAGCGCGGCCCATCGGGCCGGACCATCAACTTTCCATCGTGCTGGTTCAACCCGAGATACCTCAAAATACCGGAAATATTATTCGCCTATGTGCCGCGACCGGAGCGTCACTGCATTTGGTCAGACCGCTGGGATTTGTGTGGAACGAAAAAAGGATGCGGCGGGCCGCCATGGACTACGTGCAACACACACCAATTGAACTGCACGCGGATATTGACGCTTATCGGCTCGCCGCGGCGGGACGGCATTGGCTGTTTAGCGCCAAGGCGCAAATTAATCTTTATGATGCGGCATTCAAGCCGGGCGATCGGCTCGTTTTCGGCAGTGAATCAGCCGGTTTGCCTGAAACTTTCAGAGCGTTTTATCCCGAACATCTTATCCGCATCCCCATGCTGGACGCCAGGCGATGTCTTAATATTTCATCAGCGGCAGCGATCGGCCTTTACGAAGCAATTCGACAGTTGAATTTTAATGCAGGAGCGGC
Organism: Phycisphaera mikurensis; assembly: GCA_022730455.1. Taxonomy (GTDB): domain Bacteria; phylum Planctomycetota; class Phycisphaerae; order WQYP01; family WQYP01; genus JAJZGD01. The sequence goes on from DZDI01000012.1 coordinate 24,625, forward strand.
ACACCATGGCAGCCTCACAATTGACAATTGATGAATTTCAAAAACACATTCTGGCTAAATACGGCGAACATGACAAAAAGCGTGGATCGGCTCCAACTTTTATGTGGTTTATCGAAGAAGTGGGCGAGCTTGCCACCGCATTGGGTTCAGATGATCCTGCCAACCTGCAGGAAGAATTTGCGGATGTATTCGCATGGCTTTGCACCCTCGCCAATATCAATGAGGTGGATCTTGCCGCAGCCGTCCATGCTAAATATCTTGCCAGTCATGGCCCAACTGGCCACAAATAGCAACACTCCGTCTCAGGCCAACCGGATGGTACGCAAGGTCCATCGTTGTCCGGCCAATTTCTGTATGGCCATGTGCAGCATCGCATCATCTTTTCCAGCAATCAGTGCCAGTGTCCCGCCAGTATGCTCAATGATTTCTGCATCGAGACGCATGATAGGGGTGACCCAACCTCGGTTGTCGGAGATTGTCCCGGTGTAATCCAGGTACCGCAGGCGGTGAGCAGGCAATTCCACAATCTCCGTGCTAAATTCTGTGGCAGTGAGAAACCAGGCGGATGGATCAATGAGGCATCGCCACGCCATGAGATCCGATGCCCGCTCAATGCGGATTAAAATATCCCAATGGATGGCTATGGGGCTTACGTGATATAATACTGCGAACTCTGAGGTACCGATGCCTTGCCGTGCAACCATGCTTCAATGATACTATCTATACGGCCAAGTTTGGCAAAAGGAGATTTCTATGGCAGGTAGTTTGATTAGACATCATGCAGTTAAGGTTCTGATGGCTTGCGCGATGGTGGGCGCGGTAGGATTGATAGGCGGCTGCGCAGATCGCAGCATGCACCTTCGCGACCACGGCGTGGCGCTTTACCAGCAGCATAAATATTCCCAGGCCCTGACGGAATTGAATGCCGCCCTTAAATACGACCCCACAAGTGCTGAAACCAACTACTATGCCGGAATGATTCAATACGCCAAACACAACTATCAACTTGCGGCTTTTCACTTCAAGCTCACGTGGAACGCAGACCCCCACTACCCCCACGTAAAAACGGCGTTGGCAAATACCTACTTGAAGATGGGCGAACCCAATGCTGCCATGAATTTTCTGGAACGCGACGCCGAACTTACGGGAACGGTTGCCGGACGTTTGCGGGTGGCGCGGTTCTACAAGAAAATCGGGGATTTGGATGATGCGCGATTAAACTACGCAAAGGCAGCTGCGATGGCCCCGCAAAGTCTGCAAGTGCTGATGACTACTGCCGAATTTTTGGATTCGGTCGGTGACACACATGCTGCCGGTGAGTATTACGCGAGGGCATACCGTATTGCACCAACAACTCCCGGTTTGATTGCCAAAATGCAGGCGGATGGCGTCTCGATCGCCGACGCACTCTCACCAGCCACCACGCATCCATAATTCATGTCGCGTTGGGCCGGTGGGTGTGGCCAGTCAGCGTGTGCATCATCATGGGCACCATTTGGAGGAACGGCAGATAGCTGTGGAAACTTTGAATTTTGGCTGTCGGTCCATTTGTCATGATTGAATCAACCAGTCAGACGTTTCTGGACATCGTTGATCCAGCCAAGGACAAGTTGTACGACTTGGCACGGATGGCGGCTCCCAACCAGACGGAAATTTGCCTGCAGCGCTGCGCGCGCGAAGTGTTTCAGCTTTTTCACCATCAGGATATTGGCCCGGCTGATATCATTACGCACATTGAGGTGCGAATTCGGGCCAGCCAAACCCGTCCCGACGACACGACCGCCGACGCAGCGCCAATGCCCGCAGCCGTTTGGGCGCGATTGGTGGCGGCAGTGCAGATAGACGCAGCCCGCCTCGGCGGCGTGACGGAGCAATCCATGCTCCATTATGACCCTTTGCTGGCACCGCAGAAAAAGAAGATTAATGACGACAGTTCTGAAGGACTCAATTTGTCCCCTTGGTCCAGATTTGTCGTTGCGGCGGCCATTGTGCTTACCGTCGGCATTGCCGCAAGTCTAATTCTTACAACCCGTCATTCACGTTCAACTAAAGGCAGCAAATCTGCCGTAACAGCAAAGCCGCACCTGCCATCCAAGGTTTCGCCCGCAAAATCGCCAAAGAGAAAAACCACTGCTGAGCCCACTACGCGAGCCGTCGGAAAGGCATCTCCACCATCATGACAGCCACGTCCACCGCGATAACTTATCGACATCCGACCCGCATCCATATATTTGAAATAGGCGGCAAGACGTTGAAAATTACCGCCCCCGCTGATCCCGATGTTTTATTGGATGATCCGGAGGCAGAAAAACGCTATGCCGCCGATCAATCGCTCCCCTATTGGCCGGTGATTTGGCCCAGCAGTCTTATGCTGGCCGGGCAAATTATTACTTCAGGTCATTCTGATACGAATCCACCGCCCCGTGTATTGGAAATTGGCTGTGGACTGGGAATTGCCGGAGTAGCCGCCGGCATGATGGGCAGCCATGTGACATTTACTGATTACGACAGCGATGCGCTCCTATTCGCCGGGCATAATGCTCGGAGCAACGGTTTAGCCGATTATTCAGTCCGAATATTGGATTGGCGCTCCCCTGCCACAGATTTGTTTAATTGGATTATCGCATCCGATGTATTGTATGAGCGGCGCCTTCATGAAATCCTTATTAACGTGATGGACAACATGCTGGCCCCCGACGGCGAGGTATGGATGACCGATCCTCAACGGACCGCCGCTGCCGATTTCCCCCTCCTGGCCGCTTCCCGGGGATATCGCTGTTCGTCCACAGCCGTTCAATGGGAGTCGCCATCCACACCCCCGATTGCGGGGACTTTTCTGACACTGACGCGTTTAATGCCCAGGCGTGCAACACCTATACCCCCCTCCGATGGCGGATGACGGCATGAATCGATACTACTGCGATGAAATCAATACGGCGGAGGTTATCTCGCTACCCGATGATCAGGCCCATCATGCTCTGCATGTCATGCGTTTAAGGCACGGAGAAATTATTGAAATATTTGATGGACGGGGCCATTTTGCCCAGGCACGCGCAGTAATTCAGAAAAAACATCTTCATTTCCAGATTACTGGCGAAGTAAACACCTCTGCCCCCCTACTCTTTGAACTGCACATTGCCAGCGCCATTCCCAAAGCGGACCGCAGCGAACAATTGGTGGAATCCGCCAGCCAACTCGGTGTGCACACGCTACGCTGGCTGGACTGCCAGCGGAGTGTTGTCAAATTCGATGACAGAGGCAGGAAAATGGAAAAGTGGCGTCGCGTCGCCATTGAGTCGGCCAAACAATGCGGGCGAAACTGGCTCTTGAATATTGATTCACCGATCCCCGTGAGTGAATTGATCATTCGATGCACGACGCCCATCATTTTTGCCGATCCACGCAGCCTGACGCATTTAATGGCGTGGACGCAGCAGAAAACACCTCCGCGAGCGGCGACGATGTTGATTGGCCCGGAAGGGGGTTTTAGCCCCGAGGAGATAAAAACCCTTCAAGCGAGCGGTGCCTTGGCAGTCAGTTTAGGTGCAAACATATTGCGAATCGAAACCGCAGTTGCCGCCGCTGCAGCTATTATGAGCAGTTGGTCCATGCCGCCCTTGTCATAAATCGGTTCAGGACGTATTGTTTGCCACCTGCTTTCAGGAGGTTATTGCGATGTCTGTTGCACAGCAGATTGTTGATCGACACACTCATCTTTTGATCGGAAATTACGGCAAACAACCGGCGGTTTTTACGCGTGGAAACGGCTCAACCCTTTGGGATGCCGATGGCAAGAGTTACATTGACTTATTTGCCGGTTTTGGCGGCACCATTCTTGGCCACGCCCATCCTGATCTGGTAAAAGCCATTCACCTGCAGTCGCAGATGCTCTGGCATGTAGGCAACCAGTTTTATACTGAACCGCAAGTACGTCTGGCTGAGGCGATTCGCCAGGCCAGTTTCGATGGGCGAGGTTTTTTCTGTCATAGCGGGGCCGAGGCGGCTGAGGCAGCCATTAAATTAGCCCGAATTTCGGGCGGCCCCAACCGGAAAAAAATAGTCTCCATGCACAAGGGTTTTCATGGCCGTACGCTCGGCGCCCTCTCCGCAACATCCGGCCCGGCGCAGCATGGTTTTGATCCTCTGGTACCTGATTTTATACATGTGCCATTTGATGATCTAAATGCCCTCGATGCAGTAATGGATGAACAGACCGCCGCCGTCATCATGGAACCCATTCAAAGCGAAGGTGGAATGAACGTGCCCAGTCCTCAGTACGTTGCCGGAGTCAGAGCCTTGTGCGATCAGACTGGCGCGGCGCTCATTCTTGATGAGGTATGGACGGGCGTGGGCCGCACTGGGAAGTTTTTTGGCCATCAACACATTGGTGTCACTCCGGACATCATGACCATGGGCAAGGCCCTCGGTGGCGGCATACCTGTGGGAGGAATTTGGGCAGTGCCTGAGCGAGCTTCATTCTTCAAACCAGGTACCCACGGCAGCACCTTGGGTGGCAACCCCATATGCGCTGCCGTCAGCGCCGAGGTATTCAACGTGATTAATCGTGATAACCTCCTCGCCCGTGCGGTGGAGGGCGGCCAGCACATTACCCGTTTTATGCAATCGTCCCGTCACGCATCAAAAATGGCCGACATTCGAGGACGGGGTATGTTTATTGGCGTCCAATTAAACACGCCTGACGCTACTGCCCTTTTGCGCCGATGCCTTGAACTCGGCCTCGTGATTAACGTCACGCAGAAGAATGTTATTCGCATTTGCCCGGCACTGACGATATCTACGGCGCAGCTCCAGCAGGGATTGGAATTGCTTGACAAGGCCTTGGAAAACATCTGACACTGCACACGCATGGGGCGTAATCGGAAGATGACCGATGCGGCGACCAACGCAGCTCGTCGGAAAATGTGGTTGGGCCCCAAATGATTGACAAAATTTTTCACCTTTTACCACTACAGCGCTGCTCTATTTTACGTTCATGTCGTTTTCGAGATTCAATAGCGACGGGGTTTCGCCATTGGTGACAGGATATAGGGGCGGCGGTGCGTTCAGATGCCGAGCGTTGTGACCGGCGAAGCATCCGGAATAGCAGAGTGTGTCGAGGGCTCTGGCCACTTGCTCCAGCGTGATGTCCGGATTGTTTTTTCCTGATGCGGTCGGTATGAGCCGCCAGAAAAAGGAAAACCACTTGGCACAGTGTCATATGTCACATGAGTCCCACATAACTGCGTCCCTAATCCAGCCCACCACCCCCAGGGAATCGGATCGTTTCAAGGCACTCGGTGCCGGAAGATGCTCCTGGGCGATGCGACGCTGAACCTCATCGCTCATCGCACCGGCATCCCAGCGGTGAAACGTCGGAACGTCGGCCTATGGGAAAAACAGCGACGGAAACGCAACAGATACACGCCCAACGCTGATCCGACTTCGCTTATTTCTTCGACCGTCATCCGAACCTCCTTGTTCGGTGACTGATCTATACGGTCCATATACAGCAAAAACTTGAGCAAATAATGCGCTGTAGTAGTAGGTGTTTTCAGGTTGACGGTTACAGCGGCGATACAAGGCCGCCCCTACCAAGAGCAGATGCGGTTAAAATCACCGTGAGGATCTGTCTTGGACAGCTTCCGGCATTGGCGTTAAGACCGTCTGTTCGCTCTGAGGTAAATGGAGACGATGGGAAGTCAATTGAAAATCGGCGGATTTGCCCTGAGCATTCCTGCCATCGAGGCCGGTCTCGCAGGCTACAGCGATATGGCGATGCGTGTAACCGCCCGCCGACGCGGATGCCCCTATGCCGTCACTGAGGCACTGTTGGATCGGGTGGTTATCACGGGCGGACGCGGACGAGAAAAGGGGCTTATCCTAAGTGATGACGATCATCCTGTGGCGGGGCAGTTGCTTGGCAGTGAGGCGCACGAAATGGCAACGGCTGCAAAAATTCTTAAAGACTATGATTTTGATGTTGTCGATCTGAATTTTGCCTGTCCAGTTAAAAAAGTAATGGGTCGCTGCCGTGGCGGTTACCTCCTGAGCGACCCGCACCAGGCCATTGCTATTATGCAGGCCGTACGCGATGAAGTGGAGGGGCCGTTGACCCTAAAGCTGCGGCGTGGTGTTGACGATTCCGCACATGCGGCGGAGCAGTTTGAACAGATATTTGATGAGGCTCAGCGGCTGGAATTTTCCGCTATCGCTGTCCATGGGCGAACGGTTGAACAAAAATATACGGGCAAAGCTGATTGGGATTTTCTCAGACGTTTGAAAACGCGTAAACCGAACATGACCATTTTAGGCTCGGGCGATGTTTTTTGCGCCGCCGACGCGTTGCGAATGTATGAATCAACAGGTGTTGACGGTGTTTGGATCGCACGCGGCGCCATTGGCAATCCATGGATTTTCTCTGAATTTCAGGCTTTGCTGGATGGTCAGTCGTTGCCGGCTCCACCATCTATCGCCGCTCAGCGTGCGGCATTGCTAGAACATTTTCAAATGGCCGTCATCATCTATGGCGAGGAACTTGCATCCCGGCAGATGCGAAAAATGGGGATTAAATACTCACGGCTGCATCCGGATGGTGCCGCCGTATGGCGGGATTTTATCGCAGTCAAATCGCAGGTGGAGTGGGACAGGGTATTGGCGACCTATTATGCCTCCGATGGACCGGGGCGTGCGCAAACATCCATTGCAGATGCCGCGGATATGTATAATTCGTGTACCTCATCGGGCGTGGCGGCTTAGCATGGATCATCCCCGTAAAATCTTAATCATTAAGCCCAGTTCGCTTGGCGATGTGGCCACCTGCCTCCCTCTACCGACCGATCTCAAGGCCCATTTTCCCGATGCCCAAATCGACTGGTTGGTAAGCCCCGCGTTTGATGCCCTCATCAAAAATCATCCTGATTTGCACGAACGCATTTACTTTGATCGCAAGGCACTTGCCGGTTGGTGTTGGAAACCAACATCGACTCTGGCACTCCGCAAATTGATCAATACCCTTCGCAAGAAGGCCTATGATGTGGTCATCGATGCGCAGGGACTGATGCGCAGCGCTCTACTGGCTTGGGCTTCCGGTGCGGCCATTCGCATTGGGCCCGGCGACGCGCGCGAAGGGGCAAGGTTTTTATATACGCATCGTGTCGACACCCATCGAAATACTCAGTTGGCGGTGGAACGCATGCGCCTTTTGCAGACGCCATTGGCTCCATTGCGAGATCAGGTGGAATTCCACTTGCGCGTCGATCCAGTCGCGGCACGAAACGTGCAATCCCGGATGGAATACAATCGTCCTTTTGTGGCACTGCTGCCGTCCGCGCGCTGGTATGCGAAAATCTGGTCACCCGATGGTTATGTGCAACTCGGCAGACTCATTACAAAAGCCGGGATGGACGTGATTCTTCTTGGCACCACGGGTGAAACTGCAATGTGCAATACCTTGGCCGATCAGATTGGTACTGGTGCACGGTCGTTCGCTGGGCAGACCAGTCTAGCGGAGATGATTGCTATTTTGGATCGCGCCACGGCTGTGGTAGGTAACGACACTGGACCATTGCATGTCGCCGCCGCTCTTGGACGGCCGCTCATCGGGCTCTACGGACCGACCGATGAGAAATCTGTGGGTCCGTGGAGACAACTTCACCACGTACTGCGGTTCGCACCGTCAGGCAATTACCGTCAGGCCAATTCGATCTGCCACCCAGAAAATCTTCAACGCCTGCCGGCCGAAACTGTATGGAAAAAACTTCAGGAGTTGCTAAATGGCCATGACCGAGCGTGAAAATTGCCCGCAACGACACTGGACGCTGGCCAGTGCCTCGCCGCGCCGCGCTGAGCTTTTACGGTCAGCTCTTGATTCGTTTGACATAGTTGTAAGTCCCAAACCAGAACCTGTTCGTAAGCCGGCTAGCGTAGAAATGGAGGTTTGGCCAGTGTGTCTGGCACACTACAAAGCCAAGGCCGTATCCGCCTTGATTCATTCGCCACATCAGTCTCCACAGCCGTGGGGTGTGATCGGTGCGGACACCATTGTAGAAATTAATGGACACGCCATTAACAAGGCACACAATGCCGCCCATGCACGCCGTATTTTGCAGTCTATCTCCGGTAAAATGCATCGGGTGATTACCGGCGTAGCCATAATTATAAATGACCGAACCCATCTCATCTCAGCTATCGCCTTGTGCCGGATGCGGCGATTGACTCCATCGATGTTAGATCGGTATATCGCCACGGGGCTTTGGCGCGGGAAGGCCGGCGCGTATGGCATTCAAGATGCGGACGATCCACTGGTGGAAATTGTTTCCGGTGACACCACCACCGTGATGGGATTACCTATGCCACCACTTCTCAAATTATTAAATCGCGTGGAGTCCGATAATGCGACACAGCATGACAGCCCGCCCGCGTGTTGATGGAAGGCGGATTCTCGCAATACGGCCTCCGCAAGAATATTTTCGGCATCACCCGCGTAGATGCGTGGTGTCGGTCGGAACCGCGATTTGGATCGATGCAGGGACTCAAGCCCGGCGGAACAACCACGAGATGCCCAGCAGTTGGCGCAGAGGTTATACCTATTTGCAAGATAACTCGTGACTCATATGCGTCAATTGCTGCGTTGTTTAGCCAAGATTGCCGAATAGGCGCTCGCGCGGGAATATGAACTTTGGTTATGCAGATGCAATGACACCTTGACCGCGGCGAGATTGGCGGATATTTTGATTCATCCGTACTGGGGGCATAGCTCAGTTGGTAGAGCGTCTCGATGGCATCGAGAAGGCCAGGGGTTCGAGTCCCCTTGCCTCCATTGGCGGGATATCTCATAGGGTAAGTTACGTTACGTGATGATCGGTCATAAAAGCCGCAATCAGTCCTTGGCAGCGGCGACGTTGGCCGCGTTTTTAGACGATGTCCACCTCTGAGGCTATAATTACGGGCTTTGCAGATGGCGGATGCTGGGCTTGCTTCCGTTCGCTAATTTACCTGAGGTTACATGGAATCACACCCCACAAAGAGTTCGGAATCTCCATCCAAGGATTATAAGTCTACATTGAATTTGCCGTTCACTGCTTTTCCGATGAAAGCCAATTTGACACAGCGCGAGCCGACAATCCTGGCGCAATGGCAAGTGGAAAATCTATACCAGCAGATTCTCGCATCGGACCATCCTCGCGGTCAATGGGTGCTGCATGATGGGCCACCTTATGCCAATGGCGATATCCATATGGGACACCTGATTAATAAGGTGCTCAAAGATGTCGTGATAAAATACCGGACGATGTGCGGCTATGACTGCCCGTATGTACCGGGGTGGGATTGCCATGGCCTACCCATCGAAAGCGCTATCCAGAAAGAACTTGGCCCCAAGCTCAAAAGCATGTCCCCGTCGGAAGTGCGAAAACTCTGCCGTGACTACGCACTCAAATTTGTCAATCAGCAATCGAAATCGTTTGAACGATTGGGCATATTTGGTGATTTTAAAGATCCCTATCTGACCCTCACACCCACCTATGAAAAGGGCGTCTTGCAGGTATTGGCGGAGTTATTGCAGCGTGAACTGATATTTCGGCAGCGTCGGCCGGTTCATTGGTGTACCCATGACCAGACCGCCTTGGCAGAAGCCGAATTGGAGTATGCACCGCATAAGTCCACCAGCATATACGCCGCCTATGTGATGGATTTATCGGTAGGTTCGTGGCCTGTGGCCTTTGGCGCACAACCAACATCAGCCGCTTACCTGATATGGACAACCACACCATGGACACTCCCGGCCAATCGCGCTGTCGCAGTCGGGCCCCAAAACGAGTACATCTGCCTGCGTGAAAAAACTGGGAAACACCCGGCATTAATTGTTGCCAGAGAGCGGGCAGAGGTTGTCATGCAGACTGCCGCCGCTGGACCTTTAGCGGCCACCTACGAGATTAAGGGAGAGGCCGTATCTGGTGATGCATTAGAGGCAGCAGCCATCCCTTACCACCATCCCTTGGAGGACGAGCGCCTGTGCCCTGTCGTCTGCGCCGACTATGTAACCTTAGGAGATGGTACCGGTCTTGTTCACACTGCTCCGGGGCACGGTGCCGAGGATTATCTCACCGGCCGCCGCTACGAATTGGAAATTTATTCACCTGTTCTGCCGAATGGACGCTATGACCAAAGTGTAGCTGAGTTTCTTCAGGGCGAATTGATCTGGGATGCCAACAATAAAATCATTACACACTTAATCAATCGGCATCGATTGATTGCACAAGAGACGATTCAGCACAGCTATCCACACTGTTGGCGATGCCATCGCGCCACCATCTTCCGCGCTACCGAACAGTGGTTTGTCCGGGCATCGCATGAAAGCCCACTGGTGCATAAAGTGGAAGAATTCATCAATCACGTACAGTGGATACCGACGTGGGGTAAAACTCGCATAGCCGGAATGCTGGCCACGAGGCCCGACTGGTGCATTTCGCGTCAACGGTCGTGGGGTGTACCGATCCCGGCATTTACTGATTCCAACGGGAATATTTTGCTCACCGCCAAATCCGTTGCCCGCGTAGCAGATTATATCGGTCAACATGGGGCAGATAGCTGGTACACCGACCCGCCGGAGAAAATTCTCGGTGCCGATTATTGGTTGGACGACGCGCTGACTCCCAATGCAGGGACTAAACCCAACCATGAATTTTCTACGGTCGATCTGCGTAAAGGCAGCGATATTCTGGATGTTTGGTTTGAATCCGGAGCGTCCCATCACGCCGTCTTGGAGGGGACTCATCCACGGCTTGGCTATGGGGCGGATTTATATCTGGAGGGTTCTGACCAGCACCGCGGCTGGTTTCAATCGACACTCCTGGAGGCCGCCGGATACAAAACTCAACCACCGTTCAAAACCGTTTTGACGCACGGGTTTATTGTCGACGGGCAAGGCTGCAAGATGTCGAAAAGTACGGGTAACGACATTAAAGTTTCCGACGCGCTTAAGGAACATGGTGCCGATGTGCTCCGGCTTTGGGTGGCGAGCGTCGATTATCATAATGACATGCCATGCTCGAGAGAATTGCTGACACGTGTTGGCGAGGCGTATCGGAAAATTCGCAACACGTTCCGATATCTGCTTGGCAATTTATATGATTTTGATCTGTCCCAACATGCCATCCAGCCGGCAAGCCAGAGTATTGATATGTGGATGCTTCATCGCCTGGGCGCGATGGAGCACGATACACTCGCGGCCTATGAGCAATATGACTTCCACAGGGTATTTAGAAATATTTATGAATTTTGCAATGTGGATATTTCAGCCATATATGCCAAAGCGATTAAAGACCGTTTATACTGCGACCTACCGGATTCACCTCGGCGACGCGCTTCACAGCACGTTTGCTTTTTACTCCTCCAGTCAATGGTAAAATTGTGCGCTCCTGTTCTGGTCTTCACGGCCGATGAGGTGTGGCGTGCTTTGCGGGAGCTTTCGGGGATAAAACTCTTGCCGCCCTCCATACACCAGGCCCGATTTTCCGATCTAATTACAGTTCAATCCGCAGAGATCGAACTGTGGACCAGGTGGATGGAACTGGTTGAGCGCGGAAATAAACAGTTGGATGAACTTAAACGTGCGGTCGGATTGGGCAATGCACTTGATGCAGAAGCTGTAATCATTGCCCCTGCGGATGCGGCATCCCAGTCTCTGGCGTCTTTATACGGGCCGGAAATTGAAGATGTGTTGGGGGCGGGATGCCACCGGATTGAAGTCGGTCCGGAATGGCACATTCGCATGGTGGATGTGCGGGATCGATACACCAGTTGTGCGCGGTCATGGAAGCGGCGACCGGACGTTGGGACAGACTCTCAATATCCCGATTTATCCGCACGCGATGCGCGAGTAGTGGAAGCTCTACGCCGATCAACCAGCGATATGTCGGATGTTTCGGTTTCGTCACGGGGATAAACTATGCCGCTGCTAGGTGTCAATATTGATCATGTCGCTACACTTCGCCAAGCTAGGCGGGGTGCTGACCCTGACCCGGTCTGGGCGGCCGTGGAAGCACAGCTTGGCGGAGCTGACATTATCACCATTCATCTGCGCGAGGATAGGCGCCACATTAACGACGATGATGCTCGGCGGTTACGTTCGACAGTGCAGGTTCCGCTGAATTTGGAAATGGCAGCCGTAACCGAAATTCGGAATATTGCCCTTCAAATAAAGCCTGCAATGGTTACATTGGTGCCGGAAAAACGCACGGAAGTGACAACGGAAGGCGGATTGGATGCAGCGCAGCAGGTTCATAGCCTTCGTGCCTTCATCACCCCGCTGCGCAAGAAGGGCATCCTGGTAAGTGCCTTTATTGACGCCGATGTCACTCAAGTGCACGCAGCGGCCGATGCCGGTTTTGATATTTGTGAATTGCACACCGGCCCCTATTCCAATGTGGCTCCTAATCGACACACCGAAGAAATCGATCGGTTGCGGCTGGCAGGAGAGGAAGTCGTTAACCATGGAATGCAACTAAATGCTGGCCACGGCTTAAACTATGCAAATGTCGGCCCGGTTGCGGAACTACCACATATGGCTGAACTGCATATCGGACACTCAGTGATCAGCCGCGGCGTGTTTATTGGGCTTCGTGAAGCCGTACGTCTTATGCGGAACCTGATCAATTATTAAAGGCAAGGAGTCAGCACCATGTTTGCGGGATCATTTACCGCCTTAATTACCCCGTTCAGAAATAACATCTTCGATGAAACAGCCTTTGCGCAGCAGATTAAGGCCCAGGTGAATGCAGGCATTACGGGCATTGTGCCGGTTGGCACCACGGGAGAATCTCCAACGTTATCCCATGAGGAACACCGGCGGGTTATAGAAACCGCAGTCTCACTGGCCCGTGGCACAGGGATGAAGGTGCTGGGCGGAACAGGCTCCAACAGTACCGACGAGGCCATCGAGCTCACGGCCCATGCCAAGGCGTCCGGCGCTGATGCCGTCCTATTGGTTAACCCTTATTACAACAAACCCACACAGGAGGGCCTTTTCCGGCATTTTAGAGCCATCGCAGAACGCGTGGATATACCCATTGTCCTTTACAACATACCCGGCCGTACCGGAGTCACTATGACAGTGGCTACAATGCAACGTCTCACACGACAATGTAAAAATATTGTTGCCGTAAAAGATGCCGCTGGCAATTTAGATTTAACCAGTGAAGCCGTAGGTGCGGGTTTAACAGTATTATCGGGAGATGATTCTCTCACGGTTCCGATGATGGCCGTTGGTGCCACGGGGGTGGTGAGCGTGGCATCTAATATTGTGCCGGAAACGGTGGTGGCGATGGTGAAAAACGCAGCCGCCGGTAATTTCAAAGAGGCGCGACTGATTCATCACAAACTATTTGCATTATGCCGTGCGTTGTTTATTGAAACCAATCCCATTCCGATCAAGGCGGCCATGCAAATGGTGGGACGGGATACTGGCGAATTACGCTTACCATTATGTGAACTAAGCGACGCTAACCGCACTGCTTTACGAAATGCGCTTTTGGCGGCAGGTTTGCCGCTGGCATAGCCTACACCACCATTTTGTTTATTAAATAGGAGAAGAACATGGCCCGTACTATCAACTACTCAACCCTGCAGAGCCTAGGACTGCTTCTAATTCGCCTGGCGATTGCCATGGTATTTTTGTACCATGGATCGCAGAAACTTTTTGGCGCGTTTGGCGGCCCTAATTATCAGGAATTTGCCAAATTTCTTGCAGCCCGGCATGTCCCTATGCCAATGGAGAGCGCGATACTCTCCGGCTGCGCGGAGTTTTTTGGTGGATTGGTATTTTTGATAGGAACCGGCCTGCGACTGATATCCATCCCTTTGGCATTTAACATGCTGGTGGCCGTTATCTTCACCGCACCCAACGGATTTAACCTCGCAAATAAGCCTTATCCGGGCTGCGAATACCCCCTGACCCTACTGCTGGTGGTGATCGCTATGGGCTTGATCGGCCCTGGAGAATTTACTCTCGACCGTCTATTCCGCAAATCCGTCAAGGTCGTGGTGTAGTGATGGAAGCGAGCATCAGTAGCGCTCCTCTGCAACGCCGATGTGGTCCCCAACTATGTTGGGCGGTTACCGGGCTGTTATCCGTTACGGGAATGGTTGCGTTGGCGGGCTGTGCTCACGAGGCTGTCATGCCGGGCGTGTCACGTGTGGCGAACCACATGGCTCGCTCACACCGCGTGGACCCTGAATTGGCGGCTGTTCTCGGTAACTTAGCGCAGGCCAGCAGCAATAAATGCCAGTTGAGTTTTCTGGCAGGCTTTAAGGGTTTATCACCGGGTGCGGCAAGGTTTAATCAGTACATGGCAAAGAGCCAGAAAACCTTGCTGAATGAACTGCAGAATTGGGCGCACACGCACCACTTGGTGTTGCGGCCGCATCGCCGGCGTGGCTTATTTGCGGTGGCGGCGAAAATCCAAAATTCCAGTGATGCACATGCGCTGCTTTCCACCAGCGGTGCTCAATTTGAACGCCTGTATCTGCTCCTGATGTACACCGACTATTCCTGGCAAATTCAACTGGACCAGGCAGCTCTGCGTTTCACGGCACCACCAGTTCCGATAGCTTACCTTGAACACGCGTTAGAAGTAAACCGCCGTTCTCGATCACTGATCTTGCAATTACTTTCTAATATCAAGACTTCAGCTTCAGCATCCGCCTTGGTAACCGGCTCCCAGCGAGATTATTTTACCGGTACTCCCAATCAAAAGTGCCACCATTGAGTGCAGAAGCTACCGTGTCACGGCCGCGAGTGGATTGCGAATCCATTCGGCAGGAGGCTGTCCAAATAGACGCACGCCACAATCCATGCCGTCGTAGGCAGACTCCTAGGAGCCTGTCCATGTAAAACCGATCAGTTGGTTTTTATTCGGCGATCGGTT
>DZDI01000229.1 GCA_022730455.1 Phycisphaera mikurensis
CGCTGCGACTCCGTGGCACGGCACCCTGTCGGCCCGTTGCCGAAAATGGTAAGCTTAAGCGCCAATTATTTCCTGCTTGGTGCAGGCTCATCAGGTTGATCAAATGACAGGGGGGGCAAGCCAATGTCCTTCCGTGCGATGTTGCAGCGTTGTAGAGCTTTAATCATCTGCAATCCATCGAAGTACTTAACACTGCCATCCGCAAAGGCAAGCGGCCCGGCGTTGATTTGCTCCTGCGCGTTTCTGAAAAGCACAATGATTTTTTTAATATCAGGAGTAACACGTCCTCCAGCCGCCAGGGTCAAGCCTCGCCCGGCATAGCGAAAATCACTATTTCGGCGGATAATCAGGTCGAATTCTCCAGTCTTGATTTTGCGCCATTGTGGAGGCAATGTCAGCGGAACCAGGCCGTTGGTCGGGTCGCTTAAATCCGCGACTCTGATACGTCCATCACGAACCAGCACCGCCAGGTTCTCGGGGTAATTGCCGTCATGCGCACGGGCATATGACAGGCATGCCCGGGCAATATCCCTCATGTGCCGAAATTGAAGCGTTTCCTGTGCCTTGTGGATGCTCACCGATTGCACGGCAAATACCAGCATTCCCAGCGTCATGCAGATGCCGCCCAGCCACCGGCCTAAAATAATATTTTGCCGGTCGCGTATGCGGTAAATCACCGCGCCGGCACCCAGAAACAATGTCAGTAATGATAAAATGAGTTCGCTGATGGGTGGCGGCTTGTGCAAAGTGACCTTATGGGTGGCAAGCATCGCCAACTCGGCTATGAAACTGATTAACGCGGCCACCGACATCCAATTGATGATCCGAGGGGGCATTTCCGTCGTTGGCTTGGCACTCAAGGCATTTCCTCATGGTTAACTGCAACCCGCGTTGGCTCGTTGCCCACACGCCCCGATTATAGCATATCTATTTTGGCTGGTTGGCTGGTTGAGTCATCGCTAAAATGCCCCGCTAATGGAGCCTCGGATACGGCTGTTTTTGCATGGTCCGATGTGGGCGATGGGGGTGCGGTACCCGCTTGAGCAGGTGCCGAATCGCACAGACGCAAAATAATGCGGCCGGCAGCTTCCGTTTGCTCAAAGGTAATTTTTTTTAAACGGATCAACTCAAGCGTAGCCAAAAATAAACCGATCATCTCGCTTTTGGATTTTCTACCCGCAAACAAATCCTGCAACGCAATGGTGCCATCTCGATCAATGCGGTCCAGAATGTCCGCCTGATGCAGGCTGATCGGCGTGTCGTCATAAACAACATCGTGCCCATAGGCGCTATGCCCCACGCTGGCCATGATGGCGGTAAACGCATCGATGAGTTGGAACAGATTCAAATCTTCCATGTCCAACGGTGCCCGCCCTGTTGATTTCTGCACGGCTCGGCTGAAACGTAATCGCTCGGTATGGGCCCGCCGCTGGAGTTCATTGGCAGCATCCTTGTATCGCTTATATTCCAGCAATTGCTCCACCAGCACCTGACGAGGATCCAGTGTGGTGACCATCGCGTCGCCGGGCGATGCATCCTCCGCTGGCTGGGGATTGAGCATGCGACTTTTAATTTCCATCAGCGTGGCGGCCATCACCAGAAAATCGCCCGCCAGATTGATGTCGATTTGCCGGATCACGTCAACGTGGGCCAGATATTGCGACGTGATTCTGGCAATGGGAATATTATAAATATCCACCTCGTTTTTGCGGATGAGGAACAACAGCAACTCCAACGGGCCGCTGTAAGCATCCAATTCAACTCGATACGTCGCCACGTCCATGGCGGCTAAAGATACCCGATACAGGGGTATATCGCGAGAATCCGATGGCAGGAACGGCAATGCCTGATGAGCCGCGTCGGCGAAACGATCCGGCGGTTTTGGGGCGCGTGGCGTGTCACTCAGGCTTTTTGGGTTCCGCGGGGTCAACAACGCTTGCGCCAATACGCGCCAATGGCGGCTTTGCATACCAATTTAACCACCGCATCACCAAAGGGCGTGGCAATTTTTCGGGCAGCAGCACCGGACAAGCCCGGTGCCATATACGGGGAAAACTGCAGCGGGCGGTCCTCAACTGAAGTGTCGTATAGCATGTATGATGTCACTAACGTTCTCTGTGTCTCTGCGCCTCTGTGTGAGATATTGATCCTTTTCTGTGGGACATAGCATGATGATATTGGTTTAGGCGTCGCGCAGAGCGTTTAATATAAAAGATTTACTTAACTTGGCGTTTCTTTGCGTCCTTTGCGGTGAACAAAAGAAACAACCTGCACCGCCAAGAGCGCGAAGATCGCAGAGAAATGTGGTGACGGCACGAACAACGCGGCGGGCGGCCATCAACGGAAGTGTCGTATCGCATGTATGATGTCATTAACGTTCTCTGTGTCTCTGCGCCTCTGTGTGAGATATTAATCCTTTTCTGTGGGACATAGCATGATGATATTGGTTTAGGCGTCGCGCAGAGCG
>DZDI01000088.1 GCA_022730455.1 Phycisphaera mikurensis
CGCCGCAGAGGCCGGTCAAAAGCCGTGCCGCCCCGGGGGTGTGCCGCAAACACCCTGTCTGCGGCGTTCTCGGACTCATGTTCACCAGAGTCGCCGTCGGCCCGACGCCTTGTATCCGGGGCGTTTCCGGCACATCGCAGCTCTGCTATTACTTGGACAGGCTCTTAGTGCCGGCCCGGTCATCTTGCTTCAGGCTCAGTAAAAAGCGTTAGGTTGCGCGGTAACCTATTGACTGGTAAAATCTACGGACAGGTGCTTTTCATCTGTTCGATTTGGGGTAGTTATCGTGTGAGTTTTGGCAAGGTAGGCCTGATTTGATTCGTTTATCCGAGGCGTTCCCGCAAGCTTTAGGCGATTGGCTTTTTCACATCCATCCCATGGTTCTGCTTGTCATGGTGGTGGTGGCCATTGCTCTTCTTTGGCGGTGGCAGCAGACGCGAAATGCAAGATTATTTATGGGCGGCGGATCAATTGTCGTTGCTGGAATTCTGTGGGTATCGATAGCGTGGATGGTCGTTACGCCAGGAGAACGATTGCAGTCCGACATACAAAACATCCTGAACGCAGCGACACATCAGGATACGGTGAAAATTGCCCAGTACCTCAGTCCGAATGCAGTCCTCGATGGATGGGATAAAACCCAGATCGTTTCTGAACTCAATTACCGCCTGTCGCATATGCGCCTCACAGCCAACTATCTGCGCAGCATGCATATGCGCCGTCAGGGACGTCACGCTCAAACTAATATCGTAGTATTATCCATTGCACGTAACTACGGCCCCTTTATTACCCGATGGCGGCTGATATGGCAGGATCATGCGCGCCCGAGGTCTTGGCAAATGACGCAGTTGCAACTGCAGAGCATCAACAATTCCAATACCTCGCCGGAGGAGCCACTGGGGCCTTCTCCGTAATACCCTCCGACCGATGCAGCGGCCAGATATGCCTCGAAAGTCACACGCAGGCGGTGACGTGTAACACCATGAAGCTTTAATAAATTCTGCTCTGCCGGGGGTTACCGAACAGACGCCCACGCCACAAGGACGGTGTTCCTCCACCTTATGATTCAGGTATTCTTCATCGATTGTGGTTCGAACCTGCTGCCTGAAAATGCTTGCGAATTAAAGTAATAGCATGCATACTCGGCATGAAGAGTTTTTCAGTTGGATTCTTCGGCCGCGCCAACCTGCTGCGCGTGCACATCGCGATATGCGGTGAAATCGATGCTTGGAGAGTGTGTAGCACTCTCCAAGCCGTGGCGTGCAAGGCTGGTACTTGAACGGTAAGGCTGTCGCAGCGGCTTTGAAAAGGTGTCAAGGAAGGTAACTTAAATTGGTTGAACTTCGGTTGAATGTTAAACGGCGCCGCTGGTCGCGCCGTGAAAATAAGACAGGGCCTGTCGGGATGCAGGAGGAACCTCTGCGATTGCCGCTGCTGGCGCTCGAACAGCTTGGTGCTCTCGCATATCAGATGGGGCAAAACCATTCGATCGCCATTGGCATTACATCCGACTGGCTGCTAAACCGTCTGCGTGAAAATAAAATTGTCATTACTGAAACACATGACCTGATTACCGATGCGGCCGCGAAACATCAGTTCATATCTCCAGCATCGGAATGGTTAATTGACAATTTTTACGTGGTGCAGGAACAGATTCACCTTATCACGCAGCATTTTCCACGGGGCTATGGCCGTCAGTTGCCTCATATCGAAGGAAACCCTCCGATTCCGCGCATTTTTGACATGATTCTCAAACTCATCAGTCATCTCGACGGGCGGGTTGATATTGAGGCATTGGATCGGTTTATTCATTCCTATCAGCAGGCGACGACGTTTACTTTGGGCGAACTTTGGGCTACCCCCATTATGCTGCGATTGGCACTGGTGGAAAATTTGCGCCGGGTGTCAAGTCTGATTAATGATGCACGGCATCAGAGGAACCTAGCCAATCAGTGGGCGGACCGGCTCATTGCTGCAGCCGATATGGGCCCGGACCAGGTCATCATCACGCTCTCAGCGTTGGTGGCGTCGCAGCCCCCCCTGGAAAGTGCTTTTGTAGCGGAATTTGTGCGATGCTTGCATAGTCAGCATTCTTCACTGCATGTCGTCTTGGAGTGGATATCGCAATCTCTCACCCGCAAAAGTGAATCATCCGAGCGCATGGTGATATTGGAAAGTCAACGTCAGGCAGCCGATCAAGCGTCGATAGGCAACTGTTTTGCGAGTTTTCGATTTCTGGACGCCACCGACTGGGGAAAATTTGTCGAGCGCCATAGCCTCGTCGAATATATCCTGCGCCGCGATCCGGCGGGTGTTTATGAGAGGTGTGATTTTGCCACCCGAGATCGATGCCGCCATGTGGTCGAGCAACTGGCGCGGCGAAAATCAACAACCGAGCGTTACATCGCAGAAGTTGTTGTTGATGTCGCCAGCAAGGCTGATCCGGCACACGACACCACGAGGCACCAGTCGCACGTCGGCTGGTTTCTGCTTGATGATGGATATCAGGAACTGTTGCCTGCATTGCAACTTCGACCGCGTGTGTCTGAATGGTTGCGATGGATATTTCGGCGGGCCGCTCTGCCGCTTTATCTTCTGCCAATAATCGTCATTACGGTTGCCATAACGGCGGTATGGGAATGGTGGTTTACGCCGCTCACTGCGTTTTGGGCGATGGTTGGCGTGTCGATCGCGATGGCGCTGGCATCGAGCCAATTTGCTATTTCCATGGTCAATTATTTTTATACGCAAATCGTTCCGCCTCGCATCCTGCCGAGACTCAACTACGAATTGGGGATTGATGATGAACACAGCTCATGCGTCACGATCCCATGCCTGCTGACAGATCCGGCTGAAATATCTGAATTAGCAGAAGCCTTAGAAATTAAATATCTATCCAATCGCGATCCCAACCTCTCCTTCGCCATCCTTTCAGACTTTACCGATTGTGCCGAGCAGACGCAGGCATCGGATGATAAATTGCTGGGGCAAATGATTGAGAAAGTCGAAGCCCTCAACAAACGCTACGGACGCACGTGGCATAATCCCTTCTGCCTTTTTCATCGGCCTCGGCTATGGAATCATTCCGAAAATGTATGGATGGGGCGAGAGCGTAAACGCGGCAAGCTTGAGGACTTTATGGCCCTGATTGTGGATGGGGATCAGGGACGGTTTCTTAAAATCATTGCGGATATGGAGAAAGTGTCGCGCTGGCAGTATGTCATTACGCTTGACGCTGATTCACAGCTTCCAAGTGGTTCAGCCGCGGAAATGGTTAGCACCGCAGCTCACCTTCTTAATCAGCCAGTCTATGATGTTGCCAGGCGGAAAGTAGCGCGTGGCTACACCATCCTTCAGCCGCGCGTAAGCACAACGCTGACATCGTCACGCGAGTCGCTGTTTTCGCGGCTTACATCCGGTGAGCCGGGTCTGGATCCCTACACGCACGCAGTTTCCGATATCTATCAAGATCTTTTTGGAGAAGGGTCATTCATAGGTAAGGGAATCATTCATGTCAGATCTTTTCACAGGCTTTTAGCTGGCCGACTGCCCGAAAATATCATCTTAAGCCATGATTTGCTTGAAGGCTCTCTCACACGCGCCGGATTGGTGAGTGATATCCTCATCTTGGAAGATCATCCTCCAACGATTCTGGCCGAGCTTCGCCGTCGTCACCGATGGGTACGCGGAGATTGGCAACTTTTGCCTTGGATCATCGGAATGATTCCGTCGGGTGTTAGTGGCAAGCCACTCGTACGGATTGGGACTTTGGCACGGTGGAAGTTATTTGATAACCTTCGCCGCAGCCTTGTGCCCGCTGCCATGATCGTCTTATTTGTGCTGGCGTGGGTTACCTCACCGGCACCGGCCGCCGCAGATCTGCTATTGGTTCTTCTGGTCGCCGCACCGACGATTGTTGCTGGCATCAGTGCCATGATATCAAAAAGAAAAAGCACGCCTTGGAGTATGCACCTTCGCGATTCAATGTGGGGGCTATCCAAAAACGTGGTGCAATCCGTTATTGCATTGATGATGATTCCTGTCGATGCGCTTACCAACCTCGATGCGATCATTCGCAGCCTCTATAGGCTTTTAATATCCAAATGCCATCGGCTTCAATGGCAGACCAGCCGGCATGTCCAACGCATGGGCACTATCAGCCTGCGACTGTTCATCCGGGCATTTGCCGGCGAACTTGTTCTTGCTTTTATTGCGGCCGTATTAACCCTCACATTCAGACCGACGGCAACTGCTGACGCTGTGCTCTTCATCGGGCTCTGGCTGGTAAGCCCTGTGGTGGCGTTGCTGCTCAGCCGTCCCGTGGCCAAGCGGCAGGTCGATCTGCCAGAACAGGAGAACAAATTTCTGCGAACAATGGCTCGCAAAACTTGGCGTTATTTTGATGAATTCGTCAACGAAAAGAGTCACTTTCTCCCGCCAGATAATATACAGGAGACTCCACAGCTCACTGTCGCACCCCGAACCAGCCCCACTAATATCGGCTTGGCGCTATTGGCCAATCTATCGGCGTTTGATTTGGGCTGGATCACCCAATGCAATATGCTCGATCGCACCAAGCGTACCATTGACACCGTCAATAAACTTACGCGTTACCGTGGCCATTTGCTCAACTGGTACGATACAAATACGCTTAATCCGTTAAATCCGCGGTATATATCAACGGTTGACAGCGGAAATTTGGTTGGACATCTGCTGGTACTCCGTTCGGGGCTTGTTGGTCTGCTGCGAGCGCCGGTCCAATCACCACAATGGATTCGCGGGTTATATGACACTTATCTTGTGCTGCACGAAGAGATGCAGCGTGTCTGCAACGATGCTTCGTTGCCTCATCAAGTTTTGCTGGACGCCGCCAAACCGATTGGCGATCTCATTGCGTCAGCGCTGCGGGCCGAACCGGATGGCCCCCTGGCGACCTGGCAATGGCTTGGCAAAATGCAGCAAGCGGCAGATATAGCCAAGCAAGCGTCTGCCGCCAGCAAGTTGGAAGTCGGTGTACCGTGGTATCTGGCCGCCATTACGGCTCAAATTGATAATGTCCGAAGCGAATGGCTGGAGTTTATGCCATGGCTGGAATGGAAAGTCGACAACGCGCAGTCGATGCAACCCGGATCACCGACGGAGTTGACCGATGTGCTCTCATCAGTCAATTCAATTTCGCTTAACGAGACCTTGCCCGAAATACTACTGGAGCTGGATCGCATAGATGCGCAGTTGAGCAATATGGATCAGACCAATTGGAATGCGGCTGCAGCACGCAATTGCCACAAGGTCAGAGATTACCTCGCCAGCAGTCGCCGTGCGTTACAAAGACGTGTCGGCTTGATTGATTGGCTCTGTGAGCAATGTGGACATCTCTCCGAAATGGATTTTGGATTTTTGTATGTTCCCACGCGCAAGCTCATGACGATCGGTTTTAATGTTGATCAAAATAAAAAGGACGACGGCTTTTACGATCTCCTGGCTTCTGAATCGCGACTGGCAAGTTACGTGGCGATTGTCTCCGGGCAACTGCCGCGCGAGCATTGGTTTGCATTGGGACGCCAACTGACGTCGGTGGGCGGCAAGGCCGCTTTGCTCTCCTGGAGCGGATCGATGTTTGAATATCTCATGCCGCTGCTCGTTATGCCCAGCTATCCGAAGACACTGCTGCACCAAAGCATGCAATCTGCCGTTGACCGTAATATTGACTATGGGCGTGATCGATCTATCCCTTGGGGCGTGTCTGAGTCAGGCTACAACCTTACCGACGCCCAAATGAATTACCAATACAAAGCGTTTGGAGTACCCGGATTGGGATATCGGCGGCGGCTTTCCGAGGATGTCGTCATCGCGCCCTATGCCACCATGTTAGCAATGCTGGTCGATCCGCCCGCTGCCGTCCGCAATCTACACCGATTGGTTGACATGGGGGCGGCAGGTCGCTGCGGCTTGTACGAAGCCATCGACTTCACACCCGATCGCACGCCGGAGCCTGGCACGCCGGAAATTGTTCGTTCATTCATGGCGCACCATATTGGAATGGGCCTTTTATCGTTAGAGGCATTTATCCTCGACCATCCCATGCAAAGACGCTTCTCCGCTGATCCAATGCTGAAATCCGGCGAATTGCTGCTGCAGGAAAAAACCCCGCGCGTGGAACCTATTTTTCCTCACTCGACAGAGGTGGCTCAGGCCCGCTTGCCAATATCCAGCGAGGCACCAACATGGCGCAACTTTTCAACACCGGTACCGAGTGGCACGCAGGTGCAGCTATTTTCCAATGGCCGATACCAACTCATGATGACTACGGGTGGCGGGGGCCGGTCCGTCTGGAACGGACTGGCTCTTTCTCGCTGGCGGTGTGATCGAACGCAGGACCATTGGGGGATTTTCTGCTACGTCAAAGATTTGGAATCAGGACGGATGTGGGCTTTACCCTATCAACCCATCGAAAGCCATCCCGCTTCGTACTCGGTCACATTTTCCGAAGGCAAGGCGGAATATCAGCGCCGCGACGGGCCCTTGGAGCAGACAGTGCACATCGCCGTTTCACCCGAGAATGATGTCGAGCTTAGACGCATCGCCATCACCAATCGCGGCAAAAAGCCCATCACTTTGGAACTCACAACCTATATGGAAGTGGTTTTGGCTCCGCATGCCGCTGATCTGGCACACCGTGCGTTCGAGAATCTGTTTGTCAGGACTCAAATCGTGCCTGATATGCGAACCGTGTTTGCCTGTCGCAGACCTCGGCGGAGCAGTGCACAAGGGCCTTGGATGTTTCAAAGCTTTATTGTCCGCAATGATGATTCCGTCCCATTTTCCGCTCAAACCGATCGCCAGACTTTTCTAGGCCGAGGCCGATCCGTGTCCAATCCCGCAGCGATGCGACATGTTGGCATGCTCAGCAATACCGACGGTGCGGTGCTGGATCCAATCATCGCCATACGCCGGACCATTACCATTCTTCCTGAACAGACGGCGACCATGGAAATCATAGTCGGTGCCGCGGAATCCGAGGCGGCGTGTCGCGACTTGGCGGCTCGTTATCGTGATCGGCGTTTTACCGACCGTACGCTTTCGTTGGCTTGGTCACACGGACAGGTCATGCTTCGGCAACTCGGGATTGGTAGCAGTGATGCTCAGCTTTTCAGTGAACTGGCCGGCGTGCTCATATATCCCGGAACCGGCTTTCGCGCCCATACTGATTTAATACGCGCCAATCGGCGTGGTCAATCAGGATTGTGGGCAATGGGTATTTCAGGCGATCTGCCCATCGCGCTGTTGCGCGTGACGAATGATCAGAATCTTGCCATTGTGCGTCAGATAATTCAGGCACAGGCCTATTGGCGTCAGAAGGGGCTTGCGGTTGATCTGATCATATGGAACCAGGATTCATCCAACTACCGGCAGGAACTTTCGGATGCGATAACCTCTATCGCTGCATCTGGTCCTGGCTCGCAATGGATTGATAAACCAGGTGGTATCTTCATCCGGCGGGCTGATCTGATAGCCGAAGAAGATCGACGCCTGCTTCAATCGGCAGCAGCCATCAGTATGTCGGATGTCACCGGGACGATGGAACAGCAGCGTGAAATGAACAGTGTTGCACCGGTTTATCCACCCCATCTGGTGCCGATACTTCAACCGGTGAAGGAATCGAATGCGTCTCTTGGTCAGCGCCCGGACTTGGACTTTTTCAATGGCGTTGGTGGTTTTACCCGGGACGGACGTGAATATGTGATGCAGTTGCGTGCCAATGTTGTCGCGCCGGCGCCATGGTGTAATGTGATAGCGGGGCGCCGCATCGGAACCGTTGTTTCTGAACGTGGTAGCATGTACACGTGGGTCGATAATGCCCATGAGTACCGTCTTACCCCATGGCTGAATGACGCCGTGAGCGATCCTACTGGTGAAGCATTTTATATACGGGATGATCAAACGGGTAAGTTCTGGTCGCCAACCGTCGGAGCTGCCGGCGCACCGGGCATTGTGATTACGCGTCACGGTTTTGGCTATACGGTATTTGAAACGTCGGCGCAGGACATCGACTGTGAAATGACCATCTTTTGCCACATGGATGAGCCTGTCCGGTTCGCGCTTATTAAATTGAAAAACCGCAGCAATCGCCCGCGCAGACTCACCATAGCGAACTTCGTGCAATGGGTCCTCGGTGAATCGGGTCAGCGCACCGCCCAGCACATCTGGACGCAAATGGATGTGAAGTCAGGGGCGATTTTTGCACGCAATGCCTGGAATCTGGACTTCGGCAATTGGGTGGCATTTGCCGGCACATCAGAAACACGCCGTACGGTTACCGGTGATCGATCGGAATTTATCGGGCGATCGGGTTCCATAGAGGCACCGGCGGCCATGCGATTCACCAAATTACTGGGCCGATTGGGCGCGGCTCTTGATCCATGCGCCGCCACCATGTGTGAAATCCAGTTGCCGCCTCAAGGATCGCATGAATTGACATTCATTCTCGGCGCGGCGCCCGATGAGGTCCAGGCCAAATCTATGGTTAACCGCTTTCAATCGGTAGCCGCAGCCAAAACCGCACTTGAAGGCGTGTGGTGGTACTGGAAACGTACGCTCGGCACCATCTATCTACAGACTCCGGATCAAGCCACCAATGCTCTGGCTAACGGTTGGTTACTGTATCAAACCATCTCGTCTCGCATCTTCGGGCGTTCGGGCTACTACCAGTCAGGTGGGGCGTTTGGCTTCCGCGACCAATTGCAAGACGCCATGGCTGCGGCGCTGGTCGACCCATCCATTCTGCGAGCTCACCTTCTTGTGTGCGCATCACGCCAATTTGAGGAAGGAGACGTACAGCACTGGTGGCATCCGCCCGCTGGCAGAGGGGTGCGAACTAAATTCTCTGATGATTTTTTATGGCTTCCGCTTGCCACCGCTCGCTATGTCAACTTGACCCGCGACATCGGCGTGCTGGATGAACGCATTGGTTTTATTGCCGGTCCGCCGGTAGGTGAACATGACGAATCCTGGTATGACGCACCTCAAGCCAGCGCGAAGACGGCCACACTTTATGAGCATGCCGTGCTGGCGCTTAAACGCGGTCTGCAGGATGGCGTCCATGGCCTGCCCCTCATCGGTTGTGGTGACTGGAATGATGGCTTGAATCTGGTAGGTGAACATGGCAAAGGGGAAAGTATTTGGTTGGCAATGTTCCAATGCTACATCTTTGCCGAGATGGCCAAGGTGGCGCAGATCAAGGCGGATCCCGCCACTGTCGATTTGTGCCACAGCCGAATTGCATCCCTGACGCAGGCCATCGAACTCCACACGTGGGACGGTCAGTGGTATCTACGCGCATTTTTCGATAATGGAGAACCACTTGGATCGCATGCCAATACGCAATGTCAGATTGACTCGCTTCCGCAAAGTTGGGCCACCCTAGCTAATATCGGCGATGCGCAACGACGTGAAAGTGCCCTTGCCGCCGTCGAAGACAGGCTGGTTGACCACGATCTGGGGCTCATTAAATTGTTTGATCCGCCATTTGACCATCCACCGCACGACCCGGGCTACATCGCCGGCTATCTGCCCGGCGTACGTGAAAACGGTGGCCAATATACCCATGCGGCGGTGTGGGTCATCATGGCTTTTGCAGAAGCGGGGCAAGTTGACAAGGCTTGGAAACTGTTCCAACTCATCAGTCCCATCAGCCATAGTTCGTCAGCCGAACGCATCAATACCTATCGCGTTGAACCCTACATCGCCGCCGCCGATATTTACAGCTTGGAGTCTTGCCCCGGCCGCGGCGGATGGACATGGTATACCGGTTCTGCCGGGTGGATGTATCGGCTTATTACCGAAACATTTATCGGCATTCGGATCTCCGCCGATCAACTTTGGTTTGAACCGCGCCTGCCAAGCGATTGGCAATCATTCAAGCTGCACTACCGCCACCATGAAACCTTTTACCACATCACGGTGGAAGTGGCCGTCACACCCGAGATAGTTGTGGACAACCAGCCGTCATCCAATGGAGTAATCCATATGGTTAACGATCGTCGCGATCATCAGGTGCTGGTGCGGTTTGTCCCCTTGACCACTGCGTCAGGCACGGCGATGGTGGATCAATAATCCGGCCACGGCCAGCATTGCGCCGACCGCAGCGCCGATGGATGGTTCCGGCACCGCTGCGGCGCTCGACGGTATCTCGACATAACCGCCAAGTGGCACGAGCCCGCTAATAGTGGTGGTATCGCCGTAACCGATATAGATATTTCGTACGGTAGCGTTATCGCTAAGGTTGGGGATGTTAACATCGAAGATGATGCTGCTATTGCTACCGTAAGGAATCAAAACTGGGGCCAAATTCCCGCCCCCCACGGTATTGTTTATATCGTTTAGCGACCCGTTGTTTGGTGGGCCAATCATATCAAGGTTAGCGCCAGAGTTCTGTTTCTGACTGCTGAGATCGTAGGACTTCGCATACGTCGCAGAGGCGCCAATGGTCCACGGATAGGACAACGTGGTACCTGCGGCCATATACGAGGATGAACCGCTGTAGGAGTACTCATCGGCATCAGTAGCCAGATAAGTCGTCGAACTTGTCGGCGTGGCGGTTAGAAGCGCTCCTTGATTTGAAATTTGAAACACCACGTCGCGAATTAACTCGTTGCTGGATAGAGGTGTAGACGTATTGGCGATAGTCACTGCCAAGTTGTCACCTCCGTTGACCGATGGACTCAGATAGGTGAAGGTAACCGTGGCACTGAGCGGGTTATTCGGATCGGTCGGTGTAGAATCCGTAGGGCTTGTGGGAGTGTAGTAATTTGTTAATGTAAATTGGCCAAGTACAGTGTCGGCCTTGGCGGCGGCCGTAAACCCCAATGCCACCATGGCCGCAGATAGGAAAACGGCCTTGATCGGGAGTTTAATCTGGCGATTAACCCCATTTTCACCGATGAACAACTTGCGCATGAACCTTCTCCTTATATAGAACCAACCTCTATTCGCGTGGTGCAACATGCCCCACGTGACAGATTCCCCTGAACTAAATTGTTGGTTTGCTGGAGTCTATTCCGGTGTGACTCCCTCCAAACCCACCACGAACTACAAGCAGAACCGAATTTTTTTAAGTCGGCGCTGCTCCACTTACACCTGCCATTATGAAACATATTTTGGGACGTGTCAAATAAAAGTTGCATTTTTATTTTGCCATGGGACGGTCTAACCCCAAAGGCTGATTGTCCGTAAACGTTTACGGCTTGACATTGTCGCATTGACGCGCAAAATGACGGAATAGGCATTGCTACTTTCCGCGGTAGCTCAATGGTAGAGCAGTCGGCTGTTAACCGACTGGTTGTAGGTTCGAATCCTACCCGCGGAGTTTTCATCATCGGACGCGTGATCCCCTAAAAACCCTGATTCGAAAGCGTTTTCACGCGGATTATGCCCATTATACCTCATGCGGCCAATAACTGCACTTTATCGAAC
>DZDI01000230.1 GCA_022730455.1 Phycisphaera mikurensis
GAAACGCCGTAAATCGTCTGATGTTTGGCCCTGACGCAAAAGACTTGGCCACTGGCGACAAGGTGGAAGATCACCGTCATTTTGAAGAATTTGTCGCCCATGCCAAACAGAAATTTCAACTGGATCAGGAAAATACTTCCACCTCCATTGTGTTGATCGGCAATAAGAACTGGCCATTTCCCATCCCGATCGTTCGGCTGGCCAGCGGGCAATGGTTTTTTGACACGGCCGCAGGGAAAACGGAAATTCTCGTCCGGCGCATCGGCGGTGATGAACTGGAGGCTATTAACGTATGCTTGGCTTACGTGAAGGCTCAACGCGCCTATTTTGGCAGCTACCATGACGGGAGCGCCATTTATCAATACGCCCAGCGCTTGGGCAGCAAACCCGGTACACACGACGGCCTGTATTGGCCGGCGGAAGCGGGCCAACCTTCAAGCCCTTTTAGTGCGCTGGCCGCGCAGGCGACAGCCGCCGGGGTATACACCTGGCGCGCACAAGGGTCCGCGGCCATTCCTCGGCTACTATTTTCGTATCCTCAAACAGCAGGGATCAGCGGCCCCGGGCGGGGCGATGAGTTATGTCCGTGATGGCAACATGGTGGGCGGCTTTGCATTGCTGGCCTTTCCGGACAAGTATGGCGCAGCGGGGGTTATGACCTTCATTGTGAATCAACAGGGGCGGGTGTATCAGAAAAACCTTGGCCCGATGACCACGACATCAGCACCGCAAATAACCAGCTACAACCCGGATCCATCCTGGACCCCGGTCAAACAATAAATCACGGAGTCTACAGATCGATGGATCACAATTTCAAAATCATACAGGGGGGAATGGGTGTCGGCGTCTCGAACTGGACGCTTGCAAAATCAGTAGCCCGGCACGGTCAGTTGGGTGTGGTTTCCGGCACGGGAATTGCATCCGTAGTGGCCCGACGAATGCAAACCGGTGATTCTGAGGGAAATCTTCGCCGCGCGGTGGACGCATTCCCCTTTCATAATATCGCCCGGCGGGTCTGGGACAGGTACTATGTAGCTGGTGGGGCCGCGGCGCAAGCACCGTTCAAATCAACTCCCATGCCAATGGCCGTATTTAGCCATGCGATGGAAGAATTGACCGTATTGGCGACATTTACCGAAGTGTTCCTCGCGAAAGAAGGACATCACGGACCGGTGGGAATCAACCTGCTGGAAAAAGTACAGACGCCGACACTTGCCACACTTTTCGGAGCGATGCTGGCCGATGTGGATTATGTACTTATGGGCGCGGGCATTCCGCGTTTCATTCCCGGAGTGCTTGATTCGCTTGCCCGTAGTGAGCCGGTGGATTTGAGACTTGATGTGGAGGGGGCTGATACCGGCGAAGTCTTTGCCAGTCATTTTGATCCCGTTGCGTTTGCGGCACTTGACGGCACCGCTTCGGCCACAGAACGCCTGACACTCCAACGCCCCCGCTTTCTGGCGATCGTTTCTTCCGCCACACTGGCCATGACGCTGGCGCGCAAATCCAATGGAAAAGTGGACGGTTTTATTGTCGAAACGCCCATTGCCGGGGGGCATAACGCTCCGCCCCGCGGCCCGCTGCATTTGACCGATAGCGGCGAACCGGTGTACGGCGTGCGCGATGAGGCGGATCTGGAAAAAATTGCCGCAATGGGTCTGCCTTTTTATCTGGCGGGTGGATTTGGCACGCAGGAGCGCCTGCAATGGGCCTTGCAGAAGGGGGCGGCGGGCATTCAGGTAGGCACCGCATTTGCATTTTGCCAGGAGTCGGGAATCCGGGATGATATCAAGCGGCAAGTTATTGAACTGGCCTGTGCACAGCAGGCGACGGTTTTCACCGATCCGAATGCGTCACCCACAGGGTTTCCCTTCAAGGTATTGGAGTTGGATCAATCCATGTCCAATCCGGCCATCTATTCACAGCGACAGAGAAAGTGCGATATGGGCTATCTTCGCAAGTTGTATAAGCGCAGCGACGGGACCGTGGGATATCGCTGCGCCGCGGAGCCGGTTGATGACTATGTTGCCAAGGGTGGATTGGCGGAGGAAACAACCGACCGGAAATGTCTCCGCAACGCACTGTTCGCGACCATCGGTTTGGGACAGGTGAATGCGCAAGGCGTATCCGAATTTCCGATTGTCACCGCCGGGGACGATGTGGTGGAATTGCGGCGTTATCTTCCAGCGGGCCAAAGCACGTATAGCTCGGCGGATGTGTTGACGCATATTCTTAAAGGCTAGTGCTTTGTCACGCCTACAAATCAGGATTGATTGGCCGCAAACGCCCCAACTGCAAGGAGCCAGCGGCGAAAATCGGGTCCATGTACCCATTGGGCTGATGCGACGCCGCAGACGGGGTGTCTACGGCACACCGCCCAAGGCGGCACGTCTTTTGACCGGCCTCTGCGGCGCGGCTTCCTCGGCGTATCATCT
>DZDI01000231.1 GCA_022730455.1 Phycisphaera mikurensis
TAATAAAAATGGTGCGAAAGCCCGGCGACCGCCAATCAGGCTGAATTCCAGCTAGGTCGTTGTACATCCATCCCAGAATATCACCGAACATGATGTGATTGTGCGAGGCCAGCGGCAGTCCCCAGCCTTCCCATAGCGTCGTAGCCCCGTGCAGTATCCATTGCCCGTAGCTGGGATAAGTTGTTTGCGTGGCGATGCGGTAGGCCAAGGCCGTGTACCCGTATCTGCTCAATACGCGAAATAAGCATTTATCACCCAGCACCCCCACATCCAGATGATCTTGGTGCTGGTGTATCGCCCGCACCAGACGGTGCAATACCAACTGCTGCGAAGCCCTGCTCGCAAGGCCATAGTAGAGTGGCATCGCCTGTGCGGTTTGCCCGCCGTTGCCATAAACGCCATGACCTTTATAGAACCGTCGATTAAAGGATCGCTGGATGGCAGCGGCATCTGTCGTAAATGCCGTCGCGTCTCGTGGTTTACCAAGGACATCCGCGATGCGAGCCAAAAGTACGGCATCGTGGTAGAGGATACAGGTGGATGAAAAAGAAGTAGATGGCCTGTGGCGGGCCGGGCTTGCCCAGTCACCGATACCCGCTCCGTCCGGCAGAATACCATGGTGGGCATAAGACATTACAAAATGAAAATATCGTGTGAGGCCGTTATAATGTTCCCGCAGTACACGCCCATCACCGTAGTAGAGGTACTGGTACCAGCAGATAAATTCATAGGCACTTTCCCAATCCGGGTCGGGATATTTTCCGCCGTCCCAGTCCCAGCTTGAAGGATTGGGCATCACCACCAGCAGCCGTCCGTTGGGAAATTGGGTGTCGCTGATATCGTTTAACCATTTGGCATAGCCAAGTTGGTTGTTGTAAGTCATCATCCCTTGCGCTGCGCCCAGCCAGGCATCTCCGGTCCAGCCATTTTTTTCACGCTGTGGGCAGTCTGTCGGGTAACCCATGAAATTACTGCAATAGGTGCGGCTGGTGGCGTCGGCGATCGCGTTCAGCATGGGGTTGGCCGACCAGAACGCACTTCTACGGTGAAAGCGCGTGTGAATAAAGTCGGCTTGAATCCGAATAATGTCCTTTTTCGAGCTCAGCCCGCTGATTTGCACATACTGAAAGCCGTTGTAGGCAAACTCAGGGTGATAGGTGAATGGCTTGTTATTGGCCGGGATAAAGGTATCCGTCTGAAATGGCCCAGCCGAAGCCTGCCCCGAGACGGGAGCCTGATTCACCAAACCATCACTCTTGAGAAGTTCCGCATACTTCAACACCACGGGAACGCCAGCGCGCCCCTTGGCGGTCAGCGTTACCCAGCCCGCCATGTTCTGCGGAAATTTAATGAGAAATACGTCCGGCTTTGGCTCCGTAATGGCAACGGGATTCAGCCGCTGGGCAACTTCACAGGGGCGCATGAGTTGCGATGTAAGCCGGCCTGCCGGGGCTTTCACAACTTTCGCATGGGAAAGCTGGGCCATGGCCCGATCAGGGTTGTTCCATCCATGAATATTTTGCGATGCGTCATAGACCTCGCCATTGTAGATGCCGTTAGCCAGACAAGGCCCGTCCGCGGCCTGCCAGGTGTCATTGGTGGCCAGCCATTTCGACGCGTCATCCGGCATGCGCATCAGCAGATTCATGCGCACTCTCGGCCAAGCCCGCCAGACGGCATTCTGATAGCCGCCCGGATTGGGTTCCATGAAGTTGTACCAGCCGTTGCCTAATTCAATC
This sequence comes from Phycisphaera mikurensis, assembly GCA_022730455.1. GTDB lineage: Bacteria > Planctomycetota > Phycisphaerae > WQYP01 > WQYP01 > JAJZGD01. The sequence goes on from DZDI01000231.1 coordinate 1,740, forward strand.
GACACCACATTGCGGTGCCCGGGCCTAAGCAGCGGCGTTACGTTGATGCTCTGGTACGGTACCGCCTTGGTGTAATCGTACAGTGTGGCTTCCAGCTCACCCTTACCCACCTTTTTCCCGTTGATCAGCACCTTCCAGTAACACGGTGAAGCCATATACACGTACGCTTGCCGTACATGTGCCGGTACGCGGAATACCTTGCGAAAAATCGGGTCGGGTTCTTTTTGCACCCAGTCAGGCTGAAGCCCGCTCACCTTGCCCCAAGGACCTTTGCCCCACGGGGCCATGACCACGGCCTTATTTTTCTCCGTTGCGCCGGCCAACCAGTCCGCACCGGTATGGGCACTCTGGGCATACCACCGGTCGTCGGTGACAAGTCGCTTCTTAAACCAATGGGACCCGTTTATGGTCAACTGCGCTATCAGCCCCGATGGATTAGGCCGATGGCCGTCATTTTTCAGCAGTACTGCGATCCGGTTGGTCCCGCCTCGCAGATCATCCGCAATTTTTAATACCACAGGTTTGTTCCACGGTGCTTCAAGCCCGGCCAATATGACATGCCCGTTGATCGCCACGTTGCAGCCGTTATCTGCCGCAACAGTAAGATAACTTCGGTGGAAGGTTACGCCCGCAGGCAACTGGAAATGGCGGCTCAGCACGTACCATCCCGGTGCGGCATTATCTGTACC
>DZDI01000089.1 GCA_022730455.1 Phycisphaera mikurensis
ATGAAACGCCGTGGATTCACACTTGTGGAACTGCTTGTGGTGATCAGCATTATTGCCTTGCTGATCGCGCTGCTGCTGCCGGCCCTGGCCAAAGCTAAGCGCTTGGCGCTGCGTGCCGTATCCGCCTCTAATATGCATCAAGTCGGTATCGCATTGGCAGAGTACGCCAGTGAATACCGCGGCCAATATCCGCCCAACTTCGTAGCGAATTGGCCGATGGGGGTGTATGGTGGTGGTGCGCAGGGGTTCCCTGCGTGGGGCTTGGAATTGCTCTATTATTCCGGTTCGGCACCGAGCAATGGTGTGGCGCCAACGCAGAATTTTCAACCCGGAATTTTAACTCCCAACGCCCAGGGTGTCAGCCTTCTGTTTTCCTCGCAGCCGGGGGCGTCGCGTGTGTCTTCCATCCCTGCGAGCTATTACAACGCGCAGGGGTTGTTGGATGATTGGAATTTTTATACGGGTTTTATTGACTGGATTGACCACGGTAACTTCTCCGCCGCAACTTATGGCGGGCCTGGAACTGCCGAGGTCGATTATGCCACCGCCTATGACATAGCGCCAACGCTTATGCCGCAGGACTGGCAGTGGCGTAATAATGACCCCGCACACGAACCGGTGCTCAATGTTCAATCTCCGCCGGGTTCACTGCTGGTTTCAGAGTCGGCCATCTTTATAAGCTGGTCGACCAGTGTCGGCTTGGTTACCGCTTCGGGTCTGCCGGAATCGGATACGGCCGACCTTCCGGCCTCGGATAATGTCGATGGCGCATACGGCCCCGCTGTACCTGCAGGCATTCATGAAATGTACAACGATGGCTCCGTACGTTGGGTCCCGATATCCCGAATTAAGGTACGCTGTCAGCGCGCTGGCGATTATTTTGGATGGTAAAACACGCCGTCGAAATCGCTGTTCGTCTGGGAGCCTCATCTCCGCCAGAGTCGCCGTCGGCCCGACGCCTTGCATCCGGAGCGTTTCCGACACATCGCAGTCTTGCTATCACCTAGCCGGCTCCTGCAGCATCAGGCGTGGTCCAGCGATGGCCAGCCGTGCTACGATAATTTTCGCCTGCTTGGATGCTGATTGGAGTGTGAAATGATCAGGGCTGTGTTACTGCCGATGGCGTTGCTGCTTTCTGGATTGGGTCTGTTGGCTGCGGGAGGGTATGCGTATTGTGCAACGGCCGTGCGGTCAGTGCAGAGCAATTTAATCGCTGCGATTCCGAAAGCGGATCAGATCCGGCCGCAATTGCCGCCGCAGTCTGCCCATGCGTCAGCCACGGCCCCATTCCGTCTGCGCTGCGACTGGGCTAAAAATCCGCTTGGGGTGCAGCAATCTCACCCGCGTCTGATGTGGAGCCCGCCGCAGCGTCTGGCGCTGCGGCACGAAGCGGCTTATCAGATTCAGGTAGCCACGAGTCTAGCGGGACTGGAGAGCGGCGATTCGGTGGTATGGGATTCGGGCAAAGTGCAGGAGAATCCAGATTTTCTCCCGCAATATGGCGGTCCGGCATTCAAAGCGTACAGACATTATTACTGGCGGGTGCGGGTTTGGGGTAAACGCGGATGGAGATCACAATGGAGCCACGCCGCGAGTTGGATGACCGGTCCGCTGAAGGCCGGCAACTGGCGCGGAAAGTGGATCACTTACCACCCGCACATCACCAATGCTTTTTATCAGAATTCCAATAATGCTGACCTGGCCGTATCAGCACCGAATTGGGCCGGTGCAAACTGGATACTCGCCAAGGGTTTGGCCCAGGCTGGGACATTTAATGCCCCCGTAGGATATTGTGTCTTGGAGCGGCGGTTTACCCTGCCTCGGGACATCCATGGGGCCCATGCGGCGATCGTGATTGCCGGCGACAATTTTTGCCGTATCGGTATGAACGGATATGTGGTCATGCAGAAATTCGGCGCGCCGTGGGAAAAACCGGCGGTTCTCAACCTGAGCCGATATCTGCGCCCGGGACAGAACCGAATGGTGGTGTTATTAAAAAATGTAGGCTCATCGCCCAACCCTTCGGCGCTCATCGCCCGGATGCGGATTGACGGTTCAGGAGGATTTCACAAAATCATCGTGACCGATGCAAAATGGTCGGCAGTGCAATCCGCATCAGGGATCGGTTGGATGGCTGGCGTACCGCGCCAAGCGCATGCCGCCGTGCTGGCCCCATGGGGTCAGGGGCCGTGGGGGAGCTCCATCGCCGCGCGAAAATGGGTGCAGAATCAACCGTGCCCGATTTTTCGCAAAGTTTTCCAGGCGCCCGCGAACATGGATCGAGCGTATTTGTACATGGCGGCTCCGGGTTACTGGAAAGTGTTGATAAATGGTCACAACATAAGCCAAGGCGTTCTGGAATCCACACTCTATGATTATTCCAAGGCCGTGCCGTACCGAAGCTTTAACGTAACGTCGCTGCTGAAAAAGGGCCGCCGCAATGTGGTATCCATCGCATTGGGCAATGGATGGTACAACGTGATGGAACGCGATGTGTGGGGCTGGCAGAGCGCGCCTTGGCGGGCGTGGCCAAGGGTTCGCATGAGCTTGCTGATGCGGACTAGCGGCGGGGAATCCCATTGGTTGGCCACCAACTCAACTTGGCAAGCCTCGGGCGGTCCGCGTCTGGCCGACGGCGTGTACAACGGCGAAGTCTACGATGCGGCAATGAAAATATCAGGATGGAATAATCCGCACATAGAGCTGGGCCGTTACCCGCATGCGAAAGTGGTTAAAGCACCGGCGGGACGGCTGATCTCGCAACTCATGCCTCAGTGTAAAGTGGTGCAGCGTTTGAGTCCGCTTTCCATCAGCGAACCGGAACCGCATGTTTTTGTGGTTAAATTTCCGCAGAATATGTCCGGGTGGGTGACATTAGTGGCTAGGGGAAAAATCGGTGTGCCAGTGGTGCTCAAATATGGTGAACGCCTCTTTGCCAACGGATTGGTAAATCGTAAACCGATTTCGGGTTTTACATATACGGGGTCGTTTCAGGCGGACACCATCATCCCCGACAGCGATAAACCGTTCACCTACCATCCGAATTTTGCCTACAACGGCTTTCAGTACGTACAGATTAACGGACTAACCTCACGCCGCGACATTATACGTATTCAGGCTGATTTTATTCATACGGCGTTTCGCCGCCGCGGCGAATTCTGGTGCGCAAACCCTCTGCTTAATGCGATCGCCGATGCGACCAATCGCAGCTATTGTTCCAACTTCATGGGTTATCCAACGGATTGCCCCACACGCGAAAAAGATGGGTGGACCGGTGATGCCTGGGTGGCATCGGTACAGGGCATGATGACCTACGACAACCAACTGGGATATGCCAACTGGCTCAACGATTTTAAGGACGAACAACAACCCGGCGGCCAGCTTTATTTAATTAATCCAACCCCGGGTTGGGGTAACGTCAATGCACCGGATTGGGAAAGTGCTTATGAGTTTGTGGCTTGGAACCTGTATCGGTATTACGGCGACGGAAAAATTCTATCCCAGCATTATCAAGGCATAAAAAAATACTTCCTCTATACGCTTGCCATGTATAATCACGGCCAAGGCAATCAATGGGTGCTTGGCGATTGGGCGACCAGCAGTCACACGCCACTTTCCGTTTTCTTTACTTCATCCTGCATTCTGTACCACGATGCGGTTTTATTGTCCCGTATGGCCCGTGTGCTTGGTAAAAACGCCGACGCACGCACATTTATCTCCAATGCCGCGGCCATCAGCCAAGCGTTCAATGCCAAGTACGCCAAAGGCAATGGCCTCTACAGCAACGGCGGTCAAACGGCTGAGGCCATGCCGCTTTATTACGGCTTGGTGCCGGCCAGTCAGCAGGCGGCGGTTGTTCGTCGTTTGGTGCACGATGTGCATGCCCATCACGATCACCTGGACGTTGGTATATTGGGGGCTAAATGTCTGTTTCGTGTCTTGAGCCGCTATGGCCATACCGCCTTGGCCTACCGCATAGCTACGCAAAGAACGTATCCCAGTTATGGCCAATGGATATTGCACGGTGCCACCACGTTGTGGGAGGCATGGGGCTTGCATCCCGGATCTATGAATCACATCATGTTCGGCGATCTTCTGGGCTGGATGTACAACGACTTGGCGGGAATTCGGCCTGATTGGCGGTCGCCGGGTTTCCGCACCATTGTTTTCAAGCCGCATCCGGTGCGTGCGCTGCCATGGGCGGGCGCGTCTTGCCAGAGCCGATTTGGACGCATTGAGAGTCAATGGCGTTGGCATGGCCGTAAACTGCATGTCAATATCAGGGTTCCACCGGCCAGTGCGGCTGTTGTCATCCTGCCAGGAACCGGCATTACCCAAATCCTATGCAACGGTCGGCCGATGTCAGCTCTTTCGGGTGGCCACGGCATCCATGGTATTAAAAAACAGGATGGCCGATCCATTATCAAGGTAGGGCCCGGGCATTACCGCTTCAGTTATGTCCCGCGGAGCGTGCAATAGTCGCCCGCCATGTTTAGCCGCGGACCGGCCGCTTCGGCGGCTTGTACCGCAGGCGTCGCGCCTGCTTGAGATGCAGACAGGATGTCTGCGGTACGGGGCATTCCTTCGTGTGCGAGTGGTCGTCCGCCGCGTCATCATGGTGGTACCATTTCGCCTGCTTCGCCGACCGTGCATCCGCCTCAGACTCAGTGTGCCGTTGCAGTCATCGTTAAATTGCTAATTTGCGGCAATCTCATTACGATCGCAGCGTGTATGTTGCATTGGTTATAGATTATTGAGGATGACTTATGATGTATCGCCTCCGTTCAAAATGGCATTGCTTGAAGCGTCGGCGTTTGGCGCGGCCGCACCTTCGCTTCGCTTGGGGTATGGTCGCAGCGATGGGCTGGGGGGCCGGGGTGGTTTTTGGACCGGTAGCCATGGCGGCTGCCGTCGGGCGGCCATGGGCGGAGCGTCCACCTACTGTTGATCCAAGCTTCGGCGTTCCGAAGCCCGCCACTTTCGCGCCCCGTGTGCCGGTGGTTCCATTTTGGATTTGGGCAGCGCAAACCCGCAATAATCAGATCATTTATCTGCGGCATACGTTCCGACTCAACTCCGTGCCCCGCAAGGTGGAACTCTACGCCACCGCCGACAATCATTTAGAAGTATTTCTAAACGGCAAGGAAATAACCAGCACTTTTCACAAGCATAATCAGGTCTGGCAGCGGGCACGTAAGATATCGGTCGCCGGCTGGCTTCATCCGGGAAAAAATATCATCGCGATTCGCGCTAAGAATGCCACGGCTTGGGCCGGCGTATTAGCCGCGATGATGGCCAACGGCAAAGCCATCTGGATGACCAACGGTCATTGGCGGGTGGCATACCATGTCCCGGCAGGGGTGGCGTGGCTAAAGCCACAATTTGACGATGCTCACTGGCCACATGCGACGACACAGGTACCTTTGGGCGGTCCGCCATGGGGATATAATATGCACCCTCTTCCAGCGTATCACTGCAATTACCTGACGCATCTATATTTTCAACCATTGCACATCAGCGTGCTACATGATGCCGCGGCTTTCAAGAGGCTTTCTTCGGTTAAAGCAGCCTTGACCCCCGGCGCTATAGCAACCATCCGTCCGCAATATCAGGGGCGTTCATTACTGGCACCGTCGCGATCGATTCATCTTGTGGTGAGTCCTTCAACATCTGCGCATCGGCCCGAGCTGCGCATAAGTTTTGGTGAGGAAGTGGCGGGTCGTATTCAAGTACGCGGCAAAGGGGGGCAGGTTCTCATTGGAACCGGCGAATGGAAGGCGGAAGCCCTGCGTCAGCCGTGGGGCGGCGTGCACACGCTGAATCTGGCGAGTGGAAAAACGCAGTCCACCCCCTACAGCGCCTTTCGGTATGCGACCGTGAGCTTTAAGGGTTCGGGGCCGATTGATCTCAATCGCCTGCGGCTGGATTTCAAATATTATCCGGTCCATTACGGCGGCGCATTCGCCTGTTCGGATCCGCTGCTGACCAGAATATGGTACACGGGGGCATACACGGCCCACTTGTGCATGCAGGAACAAATTTGGGATGCACCCAAGCGCGACCGCATGATGTGGATGGGGGACATGCAGGTCTCAGGGCAGGTCATTAATAATGTATTTCTGAACCGCTTTCTGATGGAACTAACCATGCGGGATCTGCGGGAAGAGGCGCAAGGCGGGCGCCCGGCATCAGCGCTGCCGGTGGATTATATTAATAATATTCCGGGCTATTCCAATGCCTGGTTCTGCGGTCTGGCGGACTTCTATCGGCATACCGGCGCTCTGGGGTACATCCGTTCGCAGCACACGTTGATGCTTTCCATGCTGCGCTACATCAAACAGGGGTTCAATCGTAAAAACCTCTTCGTCAATAAGCATAAAAAATGGTGTTTTGTCGATTGGGATTACACCTCTACCAGCCACGGGAAGCTTGGGTCTAATACTCCGCAGTCATATACGGCCACCGACTTGTACACATGCTTGGCGGTTCGGCGGGCGGTGTTTTTACTTAAAGCCATCGGCGATACGGTCAATGCCGAAAAGTACGCCCGCTGGGATCGTAAAATCATCGCCGCCGCGCGAAAGTACCTGGTCAATCCGCGCACGCATACCTACACCAATCTGCGCCAGGTCAACGCCATGGCCATCGATTCACATGTCGCCACCGCCCGACAGCGGGCGGCCATTTATGCCCGAATTCTCGGGCCGAAGTGTGCCTCCTGGGGGCAGCGGGCCACCCCCTATTACAATAATTTTGTCATTTTTTCGCTTGGGCATCTGGGCCGTACTGATCAGGCCCTGCGTTTTGTGCGTTATTACTGGGGCGGAATGCTTCGTCAGGGAGCCACCACGTTCTGGGAACACTACCACCCGCCGTGGCCTCCGAAAAAGCATGTCTCCTCACGGGTTATCCATGGTGTGTATGTCGGCAACAATCACTACGCAGACAGCCTGTGCCACGGCTGGGCCGCGGGTGTAACCAGTTGGCTTACAGAATACATTCTGGGCGTCCAATCCCGGACGGGTGGTTTTGCCAAAACCGATATGGTGCCTCACCTGGGCAACTTAGCTTGGGTGCGCGGCCGTGTCCCGACACCGCACGGAAACATCGTCTTGCGGGTGACAAAGACCCATTCAAAGGAATCCATGGCTATCACTCTGCCTCCAGACGTACACGCCATGATTGGCGTTTTGGGGCAGTCGGTCACGGTAAACGGTACGGCGGCCAGCCCTTTTCGAAAAAGCGGCAAGCGCTGTTACATTCGCCTAATCCACGCAGGCAGTTATAAAATCGTCGGCCTGCAATAATGGAGGCATGGTTTTGTGTATAAATCGACGGGATTTTGTCAGCCTCATAAGCTTGGCTGCCTCGGGGGTGATGCTGTTGCCGTCGGGGGGTTCGGCCAAAGCTGGAACATCTCGGGTCGGCCAGGTGCCGTCGCCGGCATCGGCAAAAGAACTGGCAAACGGGTTTGCTTCTCCACCGTTGGATTTCGGGCCGTGGGTCTACTGGTTCTGGATGGGTGGCAACATCACGCGCCGCGGCATAACAGCGGACCTGGAGGCGATGCGGCGGGTCGGCATCGCTGGCGTTCTTATTATGAATGTTTCTACCGACCCTGGCGGTTCATATGCCATGGGCGTACCTCCGGGGCCTGTTAAATTCGGCACCAGTGAATGGCGCAAAATGTTTGCTTTCGCCTGCCGCGAGGCTGCCCGCTTGGGACTGCAAATTAACATGACCAATGATGCCGGCTGGGAAGGCAGCGGTGGGCCGTGGGTGACACCCGAACGCTCCATGCAGCGGGTAGTGTTTACCACCACCCAGCTTCGCGGCGGCAAACCCATTGATGTGCTGTTACCTCAACCGAAGACCGTTGTGCGGCACAATCCTCCTTTTCCGACGGCAGCGGATACCGGAGTTCAGTTGCAGGCGGTTCTGAATTATTATGCCGATATCGCCGTATTGGCGTTCCCCACACCACCGGCCGAGATGGCTGGCCATGGCTTCCAGATGTCAGACCTCCAGGCCAAGGCGGATTTTGTAGTACAAGATAATATACCCACCCAAATAACATATCCGTCGCTGGCACCCGGTCAGAGAGTCCCTCGGGCCAGCGTGCAGGATGTATCACACCTTATGGATTCGTACGGGCGGCTGAAATGGGAAGCGCCGGCGGGTGATTGGACGATTATTCGCTTTGGCCACACATCCACTGGCCGAGACAACCATCCGGCATCATGGGGTGGCATTGGATTGGAAATTGACAAGCTGAGCCGCAAAGCGGCGGAACTTCAATTTGATTCCCTGATACTCCGGCTGATTCATGATGTCGGCCCGCTGGCCGGTAAAACGCTGGTACGCATGCATATTGATAGTTGGGAGTGCGGCTCACAAAACTGGACAGCGGAATTTCCACGGGAATTTAAGCGCTTGCGTGGTTATGACATCGCGCCGTATCTACCGGTATTAGCTGGGCAGGTTATAGATAATCTGGAGGTGTCCAATCGCTTTTTGTGGGATTTTCGGCTGACGATCTCCGATCTGCTGATCGAAAACTATGCCGCGTGCATGCGCAAACTGGGCATTGAACATGGCATTGGGCTTTCGATTGAAGGCTACGCAGGCGTACCGGCGGATGAACTGCGTTATGGTGGTCAAGCCAGCGAGCCGATGTCCGAGCTGTGGTCGAACCCGCGCTGGAATGCCTGGAACATTGTCGCGGAAATGACCTCGGCGGGGCACATCTATGGCCGCAATATCATCGGCCAGGAGACATTTACCGCCGGCCCCAGCGAAAAATGGCAGGCCTATCCAGCGGTCGTGAAGGATATTGGCGATTGGGCTTTTGGCGAGGGCGTGAATCGTTTTGTCTTTCATCGTTTTGCCATGCAGCCGTGGACCAATCCGCATTATGCACCGGGTATGTCGATGGATTCGACTGGAATGCACTATGAACGTACGGAAACGTGGTGGCATTTAACCAAACCCTGGCATGATTACGTTGCCCGATGCCAGTATCTGCTTCGCCAGGGGCATTTCATAGCTGATGTTTGCTACATGCAGGCGGAAGGTGCGCCTCAGGAGTTTTCCACGCTTGATAGCGGTCGCGGTAATCCACCACGGCGTCCCGGCTACAACTACGACTTTTGCCCGGCTGAAGTTGTGTTGACCCGCATGACTTATGTCAATGGTTTTCTGACATTGCCCAGCGGCATGAAATACCGCGTTTTGGTATTACCAGATTCCCCCACAATGACACCACCTTTGTTGCGGAAAATAAAAAAACTGGTCGATGCTGGTGCGACGGTTATTGGCCCGCCCGCTCAAAAATCCCCGAGCCTCAATGATTTTCCCCAGTGCGATGCGGATGTGGCATCGATGGCGGATGAATTGTGGACATCCGGCAAAATCATAGCCGGGAAGACCGCCGCCGAGGTGCTGGCTTCCAAGGGGATTCCACTCGATTTTCAATGCGACCGAGCCATGGTCTGCTGGGCACATCGGCGCACGGCTGACATGGATATTTATTTCGTGGCCAACGTTGAGGTTGGGGAAAGCCTACCGTACGCGGGGATGTCGATCCTGGCGAATTGTGCCTTTCGCGCCACCAGCGTTCAACCGGAAATCTGGTATCCTGAAACCGGAAAAATCACACCGGTTCCCGCGTTTGAATCTTCCGACGGCATAACCCGTATTCCGCTCATTTTAGAGGCCAAGGAATCGGTGTTTGTGGTGTTCCGACACGTAGAATCTGCAGCCGTGGCAGCTCCCATCCGGAGCGTGAGCCGTAATGGCAAAGTGCTCTTTAAGGTCGCCTCGAATGCGACCCCGCCGGTCGAGAGATTGCCTGTCAGGATACTATCCGCGACCTATGGCGTTCCCGGTCAGCCTGCGCATATGCGCAATGTGACGGCCATCGTCCAGAAGCTGGTCAATCAGGGCAAGAGCGGCTTCCCGGTGGTAGAAATAGCCGCGATAGGTGGTGATCCCGATCCTGGTGTGGTGAAAACCCTTACCGTTCACTATGAAGCGGATGGTCATACGCGCCGAATTCGCGCTCGAGATGGCCAACGCCTGTACTTTGCAGAAGCTCGGCCCGCGTATCGACAGATCGTGGCCTTGGAGGCGGAGAACGGGGGTCACCTCAAAGCGATGGTCACGGAGCCAGGCCAATACGATTGCGTATTTACTTCTGGTAAACGGGTCAGGTTTGGCGTTGCATCCATTCCCAAGCCAGTGGTGATCGACGGGCCGTGGCGTGTGAAATTTCCAGCCGATTGGGGGGCTCCGGCGGAGATTCATCTCGATAAGCTGATTGCGTGGGATAAGTATCCGGATGCCGGTGTCAGATATTTTTCCGGTACCGGAGAATATCAGACGGAATTTAAGCTACCAGCGCATATCCTGGTACCAAATCGGCGGCTTTTTTTGGATTTAGGCGAAGTCGCAGTCATGGCGCATGTCACGCTTAATAGCCAGGATTTGGGCATCCTGTGGAAGTCGCCATTCCGGCTTGACGCCACTAAGGCGTTAAAACCGGGGCGCAACACATTAAGGATTCAAGTTACCAATTTGTGGATCAACCGAATGATTGGAGATCAGCAATTGCCGGAAGACAGCGATCGAGGTCCCGACGGAAATTTACTTAAATGGCCGCAGTGGCTGCTGGAAGGCAAATCCAGCCCAACCGGGCGGTTCACATTCACTACTTGGCAGCATTGGCGCAAGGGTGATCCATTGGCCAAATCAGGTCTCATTGGTCCGGTGTGCCTAGTGCTCTGTCACACCTACCAATTAGGATTGACAAAGCACTAAAGTCTGTCCAAGTAATAGCAGTGTAAGCTCGGGATCGGGCGCTGATAAGTCTCATGATGCAGTGGATGCATCCGGCCGCCAGACTTGGCCGGCGCGTTTGCAAATGGCGATTCATCCAACGTCCGGTGATGATATGCCAGCAGTGTCCGAAATTATTGGCCTCTTATCCCGGATTCACCTTTACTTGGACAGACTCTTGGTGGCGAAGGTGGTGACACCGACATGAGGGGTTGCGCTCTGGTTTGGTCGATGACGATTCACGACAGCCACTAAAACAATTGGCGGATGGCCACCGTACGACCGCGCGGGTGGCACAGTGGAAATGAGTTATTTCCCGCTTGCTTGCGCGTAAAAGCGAGGTAATCTATGGTTCAACGTATGTGCTGGCACAGGCAATAGCCAACGGCAAGTTCCGTCAGGTGAAAAGTGTGTTATTATTATTTTAATGTTTTGTTACGAACGGTGACTTTTAGTTTCAGGCCTTTTCGGCCATGAAGAAAGAGCAGTGGATGCATTTAAAATTTAAGAATGTCATGGCGATA
>DZDI01000090.1 GCA_022730455.1 Phycisphaera mikurensis
GGTGATACGCCGAGGAAGCCGCGCCGCAGAGGCCGGTCAAAAGACGTGCCGCCCCTGGGGTGTGCCGCAAACACCCCGTCTGCGGCGTCCTCGGACTCATCTTCACCAGAGTCGCCGTCGGCCCGACGCCTTGCATCCGGGGCGTTTCCGGCACATCGCTGCCTTGCTATGACCTGGACAGACTCGCAGGGCGATCGAACGCACACTCGGTAACGATGGCGAAATGGTGCGAAAATTCGGGCGCATGCGGCCCGGTAATTTCCGTTGCCCGTCGCTGGCGGTTTTCATCTTCACCGTGAGGCCAGCCGCTGGCGCACACCATGAGCTGATCACACCAGCAGTATGCGTTCGCTCTGCTATGCCAACTAACCTATGGCCATCAGCAGGTGTCTGGACATGGGCGTCGGGGCGGCTCAATGGATAGGTGCCATTGGGCTGTGGAGTAAAAAGTGGCCTATTCGGGCACAATGGTGTGGATGGATGGACGAATGAGGTGCTTGCCAGCATTTAACATGCATCGGCTCGCAGTTGGTGTGCGTAGAGTAGAATGGAGCTGGGCGATTTGATGGAAATGCTGGAATAAGAAGCGATGACGCAAACGTATCAATCAGTTAGGGCGTTTGAGCGTTCCCAAATGTCGGCACGTCCCGTCCGGCGGGTAACTGTCCGTGGAAAGTTTTTTTACCGGGGAGACGACCGCCTCACGATCAAGGGGGCCACTTACGGCCCTTTTTCGCCGGAACCCGACGGTTGTGAATATCATTCGCCGGCACAGGTAAGTGCTGATTTTGCTATGATGCATGAAGAGGGTTTTAACGCCGTCCGCGTGTATACGGTGCCGCCGTGCTGGCTTTTGGATATTGCCGCCCATCATGACCTTGTTGTGCTGGTTGGCTTACCTTGGGAGCAGCACGCAGGTTTTTTAGACACCCCCGCCGTGCGGGCGGCGATAATCAACAAAGCCGTTGCCAACGCCAAGACCTGTGCCGGCCATCCTGCATTGTTCGGCTTTGCGATTGGTAATGAGATACCTGCATCAATGGTACGCTGGTACGGCTACCGCCGGGTAGAAAAGTTTCTCCGGCGGATGTTCCATGCCGTAAAGCAGGTTGCGCCTGACGCACTGATTACCTATGTTAATTATCCAACAACCGAATATTTATATTTACCATTTCTCGATTTTATGGCAATGAATGTTTATCTTGAATCGGATGTGAAACTTTCCCGCTATTTCAGCCGCCTGCATAATATTGCGGGGGATAAACCGCTGCTTTTGGCGGAATTGGGAGTTGACAGCCGATCCAAAGGCGAGCACCCGCAGGCCCACATGCTGGGGTGGCAGATTCGATCAACCATGCGGGCCGGCTGTGCCGGGGCTTTTGTTTTTTCCTGGACGGACGAATGGCATCGCGGAGGCACCGACATCACTGATTGGTGCTTCGGGCTGACCACTCGGACACGCAATCCTAAGCCGGCGCTTTCGGCGGTTGCAGACGCCTTTTCTGCCGGCGTGCCCAGTTCACTCACTAAGTGGCCGAAAGTGTCGGTTGTGATTTGCAGTTACAACGGTTCACGCACCATCCGGTTCTGCCTCGATGGTGTCTTTAAATTGCGATATCCCGATTACGAGGTCATTGTTGTGGATGATGGTTCCACCGATGCCCTGCCGTCCATCGCGGCCCAATATCCTGTGCGTCTTATACGATGTGAAAATCAGGGGTTGAGCCATGCACGTAATCTGGGACTGCATGCCGCCACCGGAAAGGTGATTGCCTATCTCGATGATGATGCTTGTCCTGAACCGGATTGGCTTAACTTTATCGTCGATAAACTTCAACATGGCGGCTTTGTTGGCGTAGGTGGACCCAATATAGCGCCCGTTGATGACGGCGATACAGCCACCGCCGTGGCTCACTCGCCCGGCGGTCCAATTCACGTTTTACTCGGCGATACCATCGCAGAGCATATTCCCGGCTGCAATATGGCATTTATTACCGAAGCGCTACGTCTTATCGGTGGATTCGACAGGCAGTTCCGCATTGCTGGTGACGATGTGGACATCTGCTGGAGATTGCAAGCCCGCGGTTGGCGGCTTGGATTTGCGCCTGCGGCAGTCGTATGGCACAAACGTCGAAATTCACTTCGGGCGTATTGGCGGCAGCAACTGAATTACGGCAAGGCTGAGGCTCTGCTGGAGCGGAAATGGCCTGAAAAATACAATGCTTTCGGCCACATCGCATGGCGCGGACGGCTGTACGCTGGTGGCTTCCAGCAGTATCTGAATTGGGGGCGGCGGCGAATTTATCATGGCGCCTGGGGCAGCGCGCTGTTTCAAAGCGTGTATCACGCGTCGCCGGGGGTACTGATGTCGCTGGCCATGATGCCCGAATGGTACCTCGGCGTGGTGCTTATCTGCCTTCTGCTTTTGTCCGGCTTCTATTGGCATCCATATATCCTTTTGCCGCTGCTTATTGTGGCCATGGGTGCCACCGTTACTCAAGCGATTATTGGTGCCCGCAACAGTCGGTTTGATCAGTTACGGCGCACACGCGGCAAGTTGGCCAAACTTCGCCTTCTGACAATGGGGTGCCATTTGATGCAGCCGGTCGCAAGGCTTAAGGGTCGCATCACGTATGGCCTTACGCCGTGGCGTATGCGACATCCGGGCGGAATGAGCCTGCCTGTTCCGCGGCAATGGAAACTATGGAGTGAGCATTGGCACGGTGCAGACGAGTGGCTCGTCGCCTTGGAACGCAGCATAAAAGGGCACAAAATGTGCGTCTGGCGGGGCGGTGATTTTGACCCATGGGATTTAACCCTGCGCGGAGGGGCCTTCGGCGGTGTCCGAATCCACTTGGGTATCGAAGAACATGGTGCAGGAAAGCAGTTGATACGCATCGGAGTCAAACCAGTTTTTCCAGTCCCATGGGTCGTTCTATTGCTTAGTTTGCTGGCCATGGGCGTCATCGATGTCGGGTATCGCAGTATGCTCTCGGCCTTGCCGGTGCTGGTGCTGGCGTTGTTTATCGCGCTGCGTCTGGTGGTGGATGCGGGGGCAGCCAGCGCAGTGGCGAAAAAGGCTCTGGCTTTTACAAGCGCAGGAGAGTTGGAAATACAGAGGTGGCGATGAATACGACATCCGCTCCAGCTAAGCCCGGCAGGCCCCGCGCCTTGGCCATAACCTTTCGTCTGCTGAGGGGATGCATGCAGGGGGAGTGGCGAAGAACTCTGCTGGGCGGGGTGCTGATGTTGCTGGGTACGGGCGTGAGTCTGCTGCAGCCCTGGCCGATGAAATATATCGTTAATATTGTTGCGGGGGACCATACACCCCGGTTTATTATTTCTGCCACCCGTCAAATCGACGCCATTCTCCCGATCGGGCACGCCGCGACAGGGCAGATCACTCTGTTATGCGCTGCCCTTTTGCTGATAAGCCTGCTGGGTGCCGGCATTACGGTGCTCAGTACCTGGATACTCATTGGCGTCGGCCTGCGCATGGTTTACAGATTGCGATGCCGCGTTTTTGACCATTTGCAGAATCTTTCCCCGGCATTTCACGATGCCACCACGGTCGGAGATTCGCTTTACCGCGTCACGTGGGATACCTACGCCATTCAGGCGATTTTTAATGAAGGGCTGATTCCCGGTGTAACCGCGGCTGTCACCCTCGCAGGTATTGCCATTGTGATGATTGGTCAGCAGTGGATCCTCGGTGCAGTCACCTGTGTTATCGGTGCCTTGCTGCTGGTCTTTTTACGCCGCATTGAAAAACCCACCACGAATCTTTCTCTGCGCGTGCACGAAAATGAAAGTTCGGTCAGCACCCGGGCTGAGCAGACGCTCTCGGGCATCCGCACCGTGCAGTCATTTGGTCGCGAAACGCATGAATCGGCCCGATTTGCCCGTCAGGCCGGTGAAAGCCTTAAAAACAATCTTCGGCTTACATTGCTGCAAACCGCCGGACAAAGCGCTGTGGGCGTACTTTTTGCATTGGGCACCGTGGTGGTGGTCTGGCTTACCGCCCAGCGCGTCATTGACGGTCAGTTGTCGCCCGGCGATGTGGTACTGATGGTCGGATATATTGCACTTTTATTTAAGCCGCTGGAGAGCTTGGCTTACACGGCTACGTCTCTCCAGGGTGCGGCGGCGGGGGCCCACCGCGTATTTGAAATTTTAAACCGGCAGCCCAACCCTGCCGATAGCCCGGACGCAAAACCGCTAACCGTTCCATCGCAGGGACAAATTGAATTCAGGCATGTGGCATTTGCATACCCATCCCGCCCGCCGGTACTGCATGATATTAATATCAACATTCCCGCCGGCACATCGGTGGCTATTGTTGGGCCGTCCGGCGCAGGTAAAAGCACGTGCATCAGTCTGCTGCCGCGATTTTATGATCCTTCTGACGGGCAGATTTTTCTCGACAGTGTGAATATCCGCAACATCACGATCGCGGCGCTGCGCGCGCAGATAGCCATCGTGCCGCAGGAACCGGTACTCTTTGACGCCACCATCAGCGAAAACATTGCCTATTCCAATCCCCACGCAGGTGAGAAGGATATTTATGATGCCGCCCAGGCCGCCGGCGCCATGCCATTTATTAATCGCCTGCCGGATGGCATGCGCACCATGATTGGCGAGCGCGGCGTCATGCTTTCCGGCGGTGAGAAACAGCGGCTTTCATTGGCGCGGGCGTTTCTAAAAGATGCCCAGATTCTTATTCTGGATGAACCAACGACCGGTTTAGATGCACAAACGGAGGCGGAGCTGCTTGCGGTGCTCCAACGGCTGATGCTGGGCCGTACCACTATTATTATTTCTCATCAGCTTCATACGGTCCAATACGTGGACCAGATTGTGGTCCTTGATCAGGGACGCGTGGTGGAACGTGGGCCTCATCATGAACTCATTGAAGCGGGCGGGCTTTACCAGAAGATGCATCGTCTAAGACACCGCTCGCATCAGCCATTTTCTGAGGTCCTATGACCGATGTCGATCCACAGCCATGTTGGGACGGTGGGCCGCTGCCACCATCAGTCCGCGTAGGAGCAAATACCCGCATCAATGGCCAGCACGCCTTTCGGCGCATCAGCGCCAGCACATCAGATGCTCTGGTGATTGGATCGAATACGACACTCGATGGGGTGCAGTTTTCCATTGGCCTCAACGCCCGGATTACCATCGGCAACTACTGTTGTTTTACCGCTGCCGTTATCATGAGCGAACGCAGCATCACCATAGGTAATTATGTGCTCATTGGGTTCAATGTGGTCATTGCTGATTCGGACTTTCATCCCATCGACCCCGCCGCTCGGATCGCCGATGCCATGGCCTGCTCTCCGGTGGGGGGCCAAAGGGCACGTCCCGCGGTCGCTGCCGCACCGGTGGTGGTGGAAAATGATGTGTGGATTGGGCCCGGGGCCGTTGTCTTCAAAGGTGTTCATATCGGCCGTGGTGCCTGGATTGCGCCCGGCAGCATGGTCACGCGAGATGTCCCCGCCGGATGTTGCGTGGGCGGTAATCCCGTCCGTCCCATGGAGCTGCCGGCGTGACGAGGCGCATTGATGGAGATTGGTATCCGGGTGCCATTCCGGACAGCGTGGCGATCGGCGCGGGGGCGTTTATCGAGACCAGCAGCAGTTTTTCCCGCTTTCGCAGCCAGCGTCCATCGGCTATGCGACTGGGTGACCATGCGTCTGCCTATGCCGGTTGTATGTTCGACGTCGGGCCCGATGCGCAGGTTCAAATTGGCGATTGGACGCTGCTTAATGGTTTGTGGATCATCGCCGAGTCGCAGGTTTTTATCGGCGCATACGGACTTATTTCGTGGAACGTAGTGGTGATGGATTGTTATCGAGCAGCGCGCGATATCCTCACCCGCCGCCAACAACTGGAGGCGTTTGCCGCGTCGCGCGATTGGAATATTTTCAACCCTTGTCGGCCTGTCGACACGCCCCATCCAGTGATGATTGAGGATAACGTCTGGATTGGCTTTGACTGCTGTATTTTGCCCGGCGTGCACATTGGCAGCGGCAGTATCATTGGGGCCCGCTCCGTGGTAAATACGGATATCCCCCCGAATTGCCTCGCCGTCGGTAACCCGGCCCGAGTGGTACGCGAGCTTGGCACCGAGGATCAACATCATGGTTGACAAAACGCGCCCCAAAATCTTGGTCTGCGGTATCTTATTCTGGTATCCCCTTGCGGGTGTCACCTGCCAATTTCTGCATTACCTCATTGGCTTGAGACAACTTGGTTATGATCCGTACTACATTGAAGATTCGGCACGCTGGCCCTACAACCCGGCCTTGGGTGAATCTACTCCCGATGCCCGGCCCAATATCGATCGGGTGGCTCCGATTCTCCACGCGCATGGCTTTGCCGATCGCTGGGCATTTCGCGGGCGCTATGAGCAAGGCCAGTGCTATGGCCTCAATGAAGCCCAAATCAATTCCATCTATAAGCAGGCCGACGCCATCCTTAATGTCACCGGTGCTCAGGAATTTTACGACGAGCACCTCCAATGCCCGCGACGGGCGTATGTGGAAACCGATCCCGTTGAAGCGCAGATACAGGTTCATCTGGGCCGACAATCGGTGATTCAAACGTTGGATCAGCATACCCACCATTTCACCTACGGCGAAAATCTCGGAAAGGCCGATTGTGGCCTGCCGGTCGAGCGTTTTAACTGGCACCCAACCCGCCAACCCATCGTCCTCGATCTCTGGCCGCCATTACCACCTGATGCACAAAGCCGCTACAACACTATCGCCACGTGGAAGAACAAGGGGAAGGATATTGAATTTAATGGGGATATTTATTACTGGTCGAAAGACCGTGAATTTTTCAAATTCATCGATTTGCCCCGCCGTTGCAATGTGTCATTTGAACTGGCGACCAATCCCGATCCCGCATCGCGAGCCCACTTGCACGCTCGTGGATGGCATTTAACCGACCCGGTGTATATATCCTGTGATATGCACCGCTATCGCGAATACATCCGCCATTCACGCGGTGAATTTACCGTTGCCAAGGATCAGAATATCCGTCTTCGCAGCGGATGGTTCAGCGACCGCAGCGCCTGCTATCTCGCCTCCGGCCGGCCCGTCATCAATCAGGACACCGCCTTTGGAGTTAGCCTGCCGACCGGTCGTGGCCTTTTCGCGTTTTCAACCATGGATGATATTCTTGCCGCCATCGATGCTGTTGAATCGGACTATCCGGGACACTGTATCGCCGCGCGACAGATTGCCGGGGAATATTTCGCGGCCGATAAGGTGCTCCAGCCTGTAATGGATGCCATTGGATGTTGAAACGTAGAAATATCTCGCACCGCTATCTAATCATCAACGCCGACGATTGGGGCCTCAGCGATAAAACCAACAACGGCATTATACAAGCACGCCAACAGGGTGTGCTCACCAGTGCAAGCCTCATGGTTTTGCGCCCTGCCGCCAAGGCGGCGGCCAATTACGCGATTGGCGATCCGCTCCTGAGTGTGGGCCTGCACGTGGATCTGGGCGACTGGAATTTGGCCGGCGGCCAATGGTGGCGCACGGATGGCACGGTGGATTTGCACAACCCGGCCGCTGTCGCCGCAGAACTCCACCGCCAACTGGACCGTTTTCGGGATTTAATGGGCCGCGATCCGACGCACCTCGATTCGCATCAGCACGTCCACATGGGCGCCGAGTTGCTTCCTTTATTTTGCCAAGCCGCGGTCGAACTGGGTATCAATCTGCGCTCGTCGGGCACGGAAATCCGATATTGCGGCGCGTTTTTTGGTGCGGATGACCAGATGGTACCGCAGCCTGAATTTGTCAGCCCGGCCAATCTGATTCACCTTTTCGACCAGCTACCGGTGGGTATGACAGAGTTGAGTACCCATCCTGGCCTAGATGGCGAGCTTTCAAATGCGTACCGGGATGCCCGCCCCGTCGAGGTTAAGACGCTTTGCGACCCCGCCATTCGGCAAGCCCTTGCCGACCGCGGTATTATTCTTGTGTCGTTTGCGGACGTTGCCACCATCTGCGGTCGTCCACCGAACCGCTCAGCAAGTACCGTTTAATAGATGCGAAGATGCGACTTTCTGGCGGTGATTCGGTCAATCAATCCTAATTTGTAGGTGTGACCGAGCTCTAACGTCCTTCGCTCCCTTGTGGGTGCAATTCGCCGGTACCGCAGGCGCCTCGCCTGCTTCCGTCATATTTCCCATATTGAAAAACCGCCTGCTTTTACATAGCCCCGAGCTTGCGCGGCGCGTTTGCACACCCTCGGTAACCAAAAAAGGCGTAACACAGACATCTTGTCTGCTCCCCCCAATCCATTCCAAGGGCCGCGAGTGCCATCCACGCCCACCGCGTTTAGCGCCGTCGCCGGGCGACGGGCGGTAAACGATAGGGCGATGGGATGCGGACAACGCCGAGGCGGTCATGGCATTAGAGGCGATGGAACAGAGCAATCAGTGGCCCCGATACTGGAAAATCGCCATGCTACATAACAATTAGCCCCTGCCCGAAAAAATTGCCACGCCCCGTTTTCCGTGATTTAGTGTGGTTATTGCAAATATCTGGGCTATCGGTTTATAATGCTTGGCTTGGAATTTTGGAGTATTGCGAAAGCTTATGCCGACGATCAATCAGTTAATTCGTAAACCACGGCGTTCTCTCAAACGCATCAATAAGGTTAAAGATTTGGAGGCGTGCCCCGCCAAACGCGGTGTGTGCCTGGTGGTTAAGACCATGACGCCCAAAAAGCCCAACTCTGCACTTCGTAAAGTCGCCCGTGTGCGGCTATCGAATGGCAAAGAGGTTACGGCTTATATTCCGGGTATCGATCATAATCTGCAGGAACACTCAATTGTGCTGGTTCGCGGCGGCCGAGTCCGCGATTTGCCCGGTGTTCGTTACCATATCGTCCGCGGTGTACTGGACGCCAGCGGCGTTGAGGCGCGTCGTCGCAGTCGGTCGAAATATGGTGCCAAAAAGCCTAAGTAATTCGATTGGTGACCGTTCTGGCGTCGTGGACCGGCCTTTATAGTGTGTATAAGCCCAGTTGCCCGGCTTAAGCGGCAACACGAAAAGTATCCCGCATCCGTTGTGATGCGATACGGAGAAAAAAGGGGACCCACATGGGTGCAAAATCTTTTACAGTCAGTCGAACCGCTCTCAAGCCCGATCCTGTTCATGGGTCGCTGGTGGTCGCCAAATTCATCAACTGTCTGATGTATGATGGCAAAAAATCCACCGCCCAGAGAGTCTTCTATGATGCCATGGACATCATAGGAACTAAAGTTAAGGATATGAAGCCCATCGAGGTTTTCGAGGCGGCCATCAATAACGTTAAACCCAATGTTGAGACGCGCTCGCGGCGTGTGGGCGGTCAGAATTATCAGGTACCGATGGCGGTAAACCGCAAGCGACAGCAAAGTTTGGCGTTCCGCTGGCTTTTGGATGCGGCGCGGGGCAAAACCGGTAAACCGATGTGCGAACGCCTAGCCGAAGAGTTGATGGCTGCCAGCCGCCGTGAAGGCGCAGCTATTGCCAATCGTGAAAACGTGCACAAGATGGCCGAAGCCAACCGCGCGTTCTCGCATTTTGCCTGGTAAATGCTGTCACACGCATGAAAAGCGTATGAACAGAAAAATCTCTGCAGCATCGCGCGGTGGGCAGTGGTGGCACGCCTGCCCAGGCAAAATAGAAAAACTGCTATTTTCCGCTTGACTTGCCGTCCGGCACTTGGCATAATGGGCTTTCAGCGTGGGGATAGGTGGGTTCAACCCTATTCCAATTACGAGTTTGTCCAAGCCATGACAGCCCTGTTAGCCCTGTTATGACTTGAACAGACTCTTGGCTTGACGCCGGTATGAAGGTAAATTTCACCCGACCAAGCCGCTTGTTGTAAAAAAGATAATATTGCCTCAAGGATGAGACGCCTGGGTGCTGCTGTGCGTCGGCAGTTTAATCCTCTGGCCGTGCGCGAGTTCGTTTGCGCTGGCAGGTGGGACCATGTTCGGGGGAGTTTTTATATATCGCTCCGCGAGGCATACCGGTCTCGCGGGGCTTTCTATTTTTGTAGACCCTGCAGGCGATTCCATAAATTTTTACCCGGACAGCTCGTTACGCCATCGGCTATTTCGCAGTGGCCAACTATTCGCAGTCCTCGGTGAGGCTGGTTCAGAGCGAATAGAACCTCTCGCAGTGCCGCGAACTGTGTCTCGGGTACAGCATGGGCATCAAAGTTACCCAAACACACAATGCCCACATTTCCTGCATTGTGGTTCTTCACGTGCGCACCCTGAAATCCGATGCTCCGCAGCACCCACACCCGCCCGGCGGGGTCTATCGCAAAATGGTAGCCGATATCCGCCCAGCCGCGGCCCTTCGGCGGAGCGGAAGTATGAAATTCCATAATTGCCCGCAGATTGGCAGCCGCATCGGCAAGAACTGTAGATGTAAAACCTTCTGGAAAGCCGGAGTGGTGAACGGTGATGATAGCGCATCGACCCAGCGGCGCCATGGCAGACCAATCGGGGGTGACGTCCGTCCACGCACTCCGGGGTAAAATTGGGGGCCATCCGCTGCCGCCCACCTCAAAATCTGCCTCAATCCGCTTAGCGATGGCTTAGTTACTCAGCAATGGAGCAAAAGTAAAGTGTTGACCACCTATGGCTGCTTGCGCCATAAAACCCTGCAAAGGTAATACGTAAACCAATACGCCGCGAACATAGTTGGCTGCCGTTCCACTTCCACTGGCCGCAACCACGGCGGACGCCTGAGCATCAAAGGTGGTTTCGCCTTCCTTAAACGCCGCCAGAGTTGCGGCATTTTGGAATAGAATCAGTTCGCTGTAACTCTGCCCGCCAATTTGCGCACCGATGGATGCACTGCTCATTTTGCAGTAGCCGATGAGGCGACCGCGCTCAAACACCTGGCCTCGGCCTTGGGCTCCGCCAATAATGAGTGCCCCTGACCCAACCGATGGCAGCACCGCATACCCATAGGCAGAATCGATCAGTTTTTTGATCTTGGGTTTGGTGGATATAAATTCAGAAATTGTCCCTTTCACCCGTGCCGTCATGTAATCGCGCGAGGCCGGGGTGCTGGGTGTTACCGGCTCGGCCGAGCAACCGGCAAGCAACAGAAGCCCCACCACCGCTAATAATCCAAAACTCGATAACAATTTTGGCTTCATAATGTACACTCCGTTAAACAGTCACATCACTCATCTGGACAATAACAGGATAGTACTCTCTGTGCGTTAAGACAACATGAACCGTCCAATACTGGTCAGAATGGGATCTGATGCCACGCGGCAGTGGCATTGGTTGGTGTACGCCTTC
>DZDI01000232.1 GCA_022730455.1 Phycisphaera mikurensis
TAGGCCAGAAAAAAAACCGGGATAAAAAAAAACGGCTTACAAAGCACCCATGCGGCCTGGGCGTCGGGACGCGAAAGTAGTGTGAACGGCGCAACAAAAAGCATGGCGAATGGGGGCAGCGGAAAACGCGATGAACGATACGGTTTATGGTCGTGGATGAACTTGGGAACCACCTTCATGTAGGAATCAAAGGCGTCGATGTGTTTTTGCCGGGTCATCTCATGGGCCACTTTTTGATGGGCCTGCACGGCGAGGATAATCGACGCGATTAATACCACGCCAATGACAATTGGTGCCATAAATCGTTGCATAATTAAAAATCATTCCTGCGTAAAAAAACCAGCGCCCATGCGGGCAAGATGGTAAGGCAAAACAGAGTTGGAGAAAAATCCGCATCGAATTTTACGCCTGCCGCTTAATTTTGGGGTGTGGCAGCTTTCAGAATATCCTCCGCTGTTAAAACACCCAGCGGAGTACCCGGCGGTGCTGAATCGATAATAATGACCGCCTTCAGGTGGGACCGGGCGATAAGCCGGGAAGCCACACTCAACAGGTGGTTGGCCTTCAACGCGGGTGCCGGCACGATGGCCAACTGGCTGACTGGCAATGCCGCATCAACGCCTAGATCAACAATATCCTTGATCGGTACGACGCCGACCGTGCTGCCTTCGACATTGACAACGATGGCGTGCCCATCAGGTGGACACGAGGCCGCGCCAATGCATTTTCGCGCGTCGGCAACGGTGGTGCCGATGGTAATAACCGGTGGTCTGTAGGTGATGGCGTCACGCGTACCGAGCTGCTCAAGCGGATTGGCCTGAAAATGAATGGGAACGGAAACTCCGCGCCGGGCGATTTTTTCAGTCATGATGGACTCCGGCATCAGCCAGCACGATATCCAGAATGAAATCGCACAACCGATCAGTAAGGGTAGCAGTCCATGGGGTTGGAGGGTTGCTTCAAAGGCAAATACGACCGACG
Organism: Phycisphaera mikurensis; assembly: GCA_022730455.1. GTDB lineage: Bacteria > Planctomycetota > Phycisphaerae > WQYP01 > WQYP01 > JAJZGD01. Next base: position 982 of record DZDI01000232.1, read on the forward strand.
TCAGAAACGCCCGGGATGCACCCGCAAAAAGTGCGGCCATCCCCACCAGCGCCGCAACGTCAGGATTGACACCGGTATGAGGCAGGACGCGGATGATGGCAATGCCGAGCAAAAACCCCAATGCCCCGCCAAGCATGAAAAGTGGAGCGAGCGTTCCGCCGGAGGTTCCACTGCTCAAGGCAACGGTCCAGGATATCCATTTGAAAATGAGTAGAAGAGCAATGGCCGAGAGTGCCCAATGCGCTGAGAGAATCGCGGAGATGTGATCGTAACCGACACCCATCGAATTGGCGTCAAATATCCCGCAGGTACCAACGACGACGGCACCGATGGCGGGCCACCACATCCAATGCACGCGGATATATTTTTCAAAGACGTCCTCAACCCAAAACAGCACCTTGGTCACACCGACCGACGCCAATCCGCAGATTAAGCCAATCAGGGCGTAAAACACCAGTGAAAGATGGCTAGGTGCACCGAAGGGGGGCATGTGGAAGATGGGTGATGCCCCCATCACCAATATCCTCAAGCCGGCGGCCACCGCACTGGCCAATGCTACAGGGATGAGTGATCGCGGACTGAATTCAAATAAAAGCAGTTCGACTGCCATCAGTATCGCTGAAATTGGCGTTCCAAAAGTGGCGGCCATCCCGGCGGCGGCTCCAGCAGCCAACAGCACTTTCCGCTCCTCGGACGTGGTTTCCAGCATCTGTCCGATCATGGAACCAAACGCTCCACCCGTGGCGATGATCGGTCCCTCCGCCCCGAAGGGCCCACCTGTCCCGATGCTCAGCACGGCCGACAATGGCTTAAGAAACGCAATGCGCCGGCGCACCCGGCTTTCATTGGTGAGAATACTTTCCATGGCCTCGGGTATGCCGTGCCCACGTATGCCCGCGTCGCCGTAACGGGCAAGAAAGCCAACGGCGATGGCGCCGGCCACCGGAATCAGGATTATCCATCCACCCAGATGCGCGTCGGTGGGGGCGACGAACGCGAATGACCATCGGCCATAAAAGCAGATATTGGTAAGCAAGCCAATCGCTTTTATTAAAATGTAGGCGGCCGCAAAACCGATGCCCCCCAGCACCACGGAGAGAAAGCACACTCTGAGTGTACCTGAAGCAAGCACGCTGGGTTTGATCATTGCGTCCTCATTGACCAGCGGATCGACCATGGACGGTGCAACCGCGACTCTTTGAATGGGCCTTTTGATCGGGCCGAGATCAGCCATTTAGCCTCCTTTGGCATACGCACCGATCGGCACGTATCGCAGCATTTTGAAGTGTAGCGGAGGTGTGGTGCAGGCAGCAAGGATGGGTTTAGGCTGAGGCGCAGTTTTCGTGTTCTCGGCGATACAGGAGTCTGTCCAAGTAATAGCGTAACTCTTTACCGCTCCGCGGCAAATATTCACAATAATGGCGCTGGCGCGCTCTGGTAATT
>DZDI01000233.1 GCA_022730455.1 Phycisphaera mikurensis
CGCTCTCAAGCGATAAGAAGCCCGCACAGGTTGAAACCACCGGGCATGTATGGGATGGTGATTTGCGCGAATATAACAATCCGCTGCCGCGTTGGTGGTTGTGGACGTTTTACGCCACTATTGTGTTTGCGGTGGTGTATTGGATTATGTACCCCGCTTGGCCGGTATTTAAGACCTTTACACCGGGTTTGAGTACATTGACCATCGAACAAGACGGTAAAATGGTGGAGGTTCCCTGGAACTCCCGTTACCTGTTCATTCAGGAAATGCAGACCAGTCCTTCGGCGGTACGTCAGCGCGAGTTTGTTGATAAGGTCAGTAACGCGAGTTTTGAGCAGATTATTGCCGATCCAAGCATGATGGCCTTTGCACGTTCGATGGGTGCGGGTTTGTTTGGTGATAACTGCGCGGCCTGTCACGGCCAGGGCGGTCAGGGTAATCTTCCGGGCTATCCTTCGCTGGCGGACAACGACTGGTTGTGGGGCAGCTCCTTCACCACTATTAGCCATGACATTGAAAAGGGCTTGAAGGGTAATATGCCCGGATTCCCGACGATTCAGGGTGCGGCACTCACTGATCTGGCCAACCATGTGTTGAGCTTGTCGGGAATTCAAGTCGATGCGGCTTCGGCTTCGCGTGGTAAAGCTGGTTTTGCCATGTGTGCGGCCTGCCATGGCGCTGATGCCAAGGGTAATCCCATGCTGGGCGCGCCTAACCTTACGGATATGGCGTGGTCGAACATTGATGTTGTCGGTGCGCCGACTGTGGATGCCAAGCGCACTATGGTCGAAGGAGTTATTTCCAAGGGTATTCAGCGTCAAATGCCGGGCTTTACCAACCGTTTGACTCCAGTCGAGATTAAAATGCTGACGGTCTACGTGCATGAGTTGTCCGGCGGAAAGTAAAATCCCCTGATGGATGGTTATAGATTCAGCCGGCATTTGCCGGCTTTTCTTATTTGAAAGGAACTTAATGCGGAGTTAGTGCAATGCACTATGAGCAAAAAATCCCGGACTTGGCGGTAGAGCTGGGCATGGCACTGCGAGCGCAGGGCTTTCAACTTGCTGCGGCGGAGTCATGCACAGGGGGTTGGTTAGCCAAGGCAGTCACTGATATTGCGGGAAGTTCGGCGTGGTTTGATCGGGGTTTTGTCACGTATAGCAATCAGGCCAAGCAGGATATGCTGGGGGTGTCAGAGCGGGTTTTACGCGAGCACGGTGCGGTGAGTGAGGCGAGTGTTTTAGCCATGGCGGAAGGCGCGTTGCGGCATAGTTTGGCCGATGTGAGCGTCGCGATTAGCGGCATTGCAGGGCCAGGTGGTGCGACACCTGACAAGCCCGTCGGTACGGTTTGGTTGGCTTGGTCTAGGCGCGGTGATGATACGGTTGCGCGTGGTTTTTTGTTTGCAGGTGATCGTGAGGCGGTGCGCGCTCAGGCGGTTATTGCCGGGCTTGAGGGGTTGTTGGCTTTGGTCAGGCAATAAATAGTTAGCCACAGAGCGCCGTAGCCCGGATGACAATCCGGGGCATGCCTCGCAATTTGCGCGACTGCCCCCGGATTCCGCTGCGCTTCATCCGGGCTACATGTTCCCTCTGTGTTCTCTGTGGCTAAAATTTGCTTTCAACTCAGGTTTGCGTGGTAATCGCTTGAACTTCACCGGTTAGCGTAGCTTTTGGCGTAAAATCCGACCCATTCTTTATTTTTCAGGTCGTTGCACGTCTCTCCATGACCGAGTTTCTGCTTATTTTTGTCAGCACGGTGTTGGTCAATAACTTCTTGTTGGTGAAGTTCCTTGGCTTGTGTCCGTTTATGGGGGTTTCGCGCAAGCTTGAGACTGCCATGGGGATGGGGTTGGCAACAACATTTGTGCTCACGCTTTCATCCGTGTTGAGCTATTTGGCGCAAACTTATTTGCTTGAGCCGTTTGGGTTGGAGTATTTGCGCACCATTGCTTTCATCGTACTGATTGCCGCCGTGGTGAATTTCACCGAGATGGCGTTAAAAAAAGCCAGTCCCGTGCTGCATAACGTGTTGGGGATTTATTTGCCGCTGATTACCACCAACTGCGCGGTTTTGGGCGTAGCGCTGTTGAATGTGCAGGAAGAGCACAATTTGGCGCAGGCGGCGGTGTATGGTTTTGGCGCGGCGGTGGGGTTTTCCTTAGTGTTGGTGTTATTCGCCGCCATGCGCGAACGCTTGGCGGCGGCGGATGTGCCAAAACCGTTTGTGGGTACGCCGATTGGTCTGGTGACGGCCAGCCTTATGGCGCTGGCGTTTATGGGTTTTGCCGGGTTGGTTAAAGTTTGATGTGGACGGCGATTCTGGTTTTTACCGTGCTGGCTTTGGCGCTCGGTTTGCTGCTGGGTTATGCCGG
>DZDI01000091.1 GCA_022730455.1 Phycisphaera mikurensis
GGAGGTGATCCAGCCGCAGGTTCCCCTACGGCTACCTTGTTACGACTTAGTCCCAGTCACCGGCCCTGCCGTAGCACCATAGGCGTTTCAGGCATTACCGGCTTCCATGACTTGACGGGCGGTGTGTACAAGGCTCAGGAACACATTCACCGCGGCATAGCTGATCCGCGATTACTAGCGATTCCAACTTCATGAGGGCGAGTTGCAGCCCTCAATCTGAACTGGGCCGTTTTTTACCGATTTGCTCCACCTTACGGTCTTGCATCAGTTTGTCAACGGCATTGTAGCACGTGTGCAGCCCTGGGCATAAGGGCCATGAGGACTTGACGTCATCCCCACCTTCCTCCGGTTTAACACCGGCAGTCTCGCTAGAGTGCTCAGCATAACCTGTTAGCAACTAACGATAAGGGTTTCGCTCGTTATGGGACTTAACCCGACACTTCACAGCACGAGCTGACGACAGCCATGCAGCACCTGTGTTGGTGCTTGTTACAGCGTATATATTTCTACATACTTCACCAACATGTCAAGCCCAGGATAAGGTTCTTCGCGTTGCTTCGAATTGAGCCACATGCTCCACCGCTTGTGTGAGCCCCCGTCAATTCCTTTGAGTTTTAGCCTTGCGACCGTACTTCCCAGGTGGCAGACTTATCAATTTCTCTACGACCGCAACGGGGTCAGACCCGCTGCAGTCTAGTCTGCATCGTTTAGGGCGTGGACTACCGGGGTATCTAATCCCGTTCGCTACCCACGCTTTCGTGCCTCAGTGTCAGAACCGGCCCAGTTACCCGTCTTCACCACTGGCGTTCCAGACGATATCTACGCATTTCACCGCTCCACCGTCCGTTCCAGTAACCTATACCGGCCTCAAGCACGCCAGTATCAGAAGCATTTCCCGGGTTGAGCCCGGGGATTTCACAACTGACTTAACGCGCCACCTACGCACCCTTTAAACCCAGTGAATCTCAGTAACGCTTGGGACCTCTGTATTACCGCGGCTGCTGGCACAGAGTTAGCCGTCCCTTTCTATGGGCTAGATCAACACCGAAGGATATTAGCCTCCGGCACTTTCATAACCCTAACAGTAGTTTACATCCAGTAAGGATCATACCTACACGCGGCGTCGCTCCGTCAGGCTTTCGCCCATTGCGGAAGATTCGTTGCTGCAGCCCCCCGTAGGAGTCTGGCCAGTGTCTCAGTGCCAATGTGGCTGGTCGTCCTCTCAGACCAGCTATCCGTCATAGCCTTGGTGAGCCATTACCTCACCAACTAGCTGATAGAAGATAGTCCGCTCAAAAACCGATAAGCCTTGCGGTCCTCATCTTTGGTTGCAATACGATGCCGCATCGCAACATTATCAGGGATTACCCAATCTTTCGACTGGCTATACCTGAGTTCAAGGTACGTTAACTATCCATTACTCACCCTTTCGCCACTGGGTATTGCTACCCCGTGCGACTTGCATGCCTTAACCACGCCGCCAGCGTTCACTGTGAGCCAGGATCAAACTCTTCAATTATATGTCGTTTACCGGCTAGTTACCGCCTAAGCGGCTTTCACCGGGTCACATACACAATGAAAAGCTTGCCTATTGGCAAAGCTTTCAGATGGATATGGTCCCATCTGACCAACCATTCCAACCGATGCTGGCTAGAGCGTTCGGCGGATGTATGGTTGTATTTTCAGAATTCTCAAAGTGACTTGGCTTGCGTTTCGATTTCAGGGTAGAAATCGAAACGACTTTTCAAATCGACTTACACACGAGAGTGTTCTGATTAACCAGCCGGTCAGGGCTGGTTTATCAATTGCAGGCTCACGTCGCGACGGATGAAATCATCCGCGTGTGTTGCAACGCACCTGCCACATTCTCGTGGCGTCCAAACCATGTTCACTTGTCAAAGAGCAGCATCCCACCGGAAAACCCGGGAGATTTATCAGAAAGCGCCGATTGGCCGCCACCTGATAAATCGCCCGCTAATGACCCAAGACTCAAAATCCATAACCCGCAGTAGGCCGTCGGTTCCCACCGACTCGTACCACTTGGCTTGAGAATTTCTCAGGCTCTTCCGGGGTACCTCTCACATCGCGTTGACTTAAGTCGTCAACCAATGTGAAAGAGCAATCATAACATCGTTCGATTGTTTGTCAAGTGGTCAAGATAAAGTCTTTACTTTACTTCAACCACCGGTCGGCCAAGCCGACTGCCCAACCGCGATCAGCCATTCAAGGCCAAACCTCAGCCGGGCGAAGGATTGTATGGCATCGCAAAAGAATTGCAAGTGCTCGATAAATGGCATGGTAAATCGTGCCTCGGTGGCCTTTTATCGCACCGCGTAACGTATACGCCGCGGTTTTTCCGGCGTAACGCCGGCCGCGAGACGGTGGTGAGTCCGTCATATGATGGGTACCGTATGCCCCATACAGCAAAATGTTTTTGTGGAGCCGATGGCCATCATTCGTAAGGCCATATCGCCGACGCAGCACGATTCCGCGCTCGCACTTGACGGGATATGAATGGCCTGCAGCCTTTGCAAATTCTTTTACCGCAGGCTGGGCGCCGTGGCTGGGGTGATAGTTGGAAAGGCTGGGAGGTGCGGAAGAAAGGCATCGGAACTGATGGCAAAGGCAGAGATTTTCCATTTTTTGCTTTCAAGGATGAGGTTCATATGGATGTTTGCCTGACCATTGGAAAAGTGGCCAACATCGGAAAACCGCCCGATGGTCTGACTGCCGTGCTGCGTGCTTATTCCACTGAAGACCATTCCAACGGGTTTGTCGAGACGTTTGAGATGCCCCAGTTTTTTGTACATAGCACTAGTGGCTGCGTTATTTTTCAGCAATTCCTTCTTCAGTTTTGGATCGGCCCGGTCCACCAGTGTCTGTGGATTCCAAGCTTTCGCCATGGCGGTAACGGATAAAGTAACCAATTGCTGGCCGCCGGCTTCGAGAGTCAGCAGCGGCCCGACAGCTACGACACCCGCAACTACTAAAATTACAATAATGCTGATAAACGCCGACGCTATAACACCGATAATGATCAGACAGGTTCGCATGGCGGTGTGCTCCTGTTGTATGACGAAGCGAAATGCAGGCACCCATACACCGGCCATGGGGCGGGATGCATTTTAACCGATGATTGGCAGGGCGTGATACCGATGCAGGTGCCGACACGCCGGGTCAAGCCGGCAGCTAAACGACACGCGAACGTGGATGTACCCGCGTAGCATATTGAAGGGTGTGACGCCGCGACCATCGGTGGATAAATCCACCGGCCAACCTACGGACCATCCACATTTATCAGTCACGCCATATACCGGCGCCGACCGGCTTACGTCGTGGTCAAGACCAGAAAAAAGGTTGCAGAAGCTGTCGCAGGCCCGGTGCCGATTGGGCCGACCGGCACCATGCGCAGATCAGATGACACTTTTACGGTCGGTATCCGTCACACGCGACATACCATGGTGCTGCAGCAATTCCAACAGCCCGTCGCCGCCCTGGGCACGGGCAAATTTCATTTCAGCTTCGGTCACGCCGACCAGCATAAGCAGTTCAACCCTGCCAGTGGGCAGTTCAAAATGATGCATATCCGGCGGCATGGGTAATACAAATAAATAGTCAATATGTGACAACGGACTCGGGCGTAATTCCGGCGGGACATGGATACGATCAAATATTTCCATCAGTTCAAAGGTCGTCATCCCCGCGGCGGTCAACAATTGGTTGGCCATAACCCATTGGATGATACGAACTGCCCACGCGGATTCCGTCGCAGTAAACATGACCACTTCAAAACCGATACCGCTCGGCCCTTCGGGAAGAGGATTTTCGCATTGATCGAGAGTTGGGTTGGACAGGCCTGAACTGACATACACCCAGCAGTTACGGATGGAATCCGGTGGAGACTGCAGAACGCCGTAGTGGAGCCATAGAGCTGGCGGTTTAAAATCGATCCGGTCGCCTGCTAAAAATTCCGGAGGGATAGTGGATATGTGCGGCAGGATTGAGCCGAAGAGGCGGGGATAGACGGTTTCTTCGCGGGACTGCCATATATCGGAAAATAATTTTTCAATATCTGGCCGGGCCAAATGTCAATCCCCCGAAGTGATCAAGCAGGCAAGTTTTCATCCGATCTGCAACGTCGGAAGCGGCGGCAAACCGATATTTGACGGCAATGGTGCGAAGGCCAAAGCCTGCGTCACGGACGGGCGATAGGCGAGACGCTGAAAGCCCCTCTGAGAGCCTGACGGCCCGAACACTTCAGGCGGTGGCGGTTTCGCGGACTCTTTTGATTTCTTTGTTTTGAGCCTTGCGCAATTGGCGGCGAGCTTTTTCGCTGGGCTTTTCATAATAGCTGGTGCGCTTCATATCCTTGATAAGCCCTTCCTTTTCACAAAGCTTTTTGAAACGACGCAGCAGTTGATCCAAAGGCTCGTTGGCTTTTACTTTGACTCTGAGCATTTATACCTCATTTACGTGCCGCAAAACTAACGACTGCGGCTGACAACTAAAATCGAAACATCGCCGACCTACGGCGATAAATCTTACTCCAAAACAGCGACAAACGCCACCCTCTCCGCCGCTTTGGCGACGGTTGCGAAGTGGCCAGCCACCACATTGATGCGTCGGCCAACACGTTTGGCCATCATCAAAGGTGCGAGTATTATAATTCACGCATGGCAGGACGGCAAATTGCCGGAGGCGTCGGAGGCCGGGCCTATGGCGAAAATGCGTAATTAGCATGCGGAATGCGAAAAATGGAGGGGTGGGCGAACCGGTACGCTGCAATATGAAAGCTCCGGTTATGGCTGATTCAGAAAGTTGACTACGCGAATTGGCCGTAGTTTGGACGCAATAAATAGGGCCCATGGGCGTTTTACGGGTAGATTGAATGGCTTTGGATACGCAGGCATTAAGCGCCCTAATTCAACGGTGCCGTGCTGGCGACAAGGCGGCATGGGATGAGTTTATTGGCCTTTATTGGCAGCGTCTGTTTGCATACGCGTACAAGGCCACACACGACCGCGATTTGGCCGGTGACTTGGTTCAGGAGACGCTTCTGCGGGTAGTGCAAAAACTGCAGCGTTATACGGATGAAGGAAAATTTGAGGCATGGTTGTTCAGGATTATAGTGAATTTGGTGCGCGATCGCGCACGGGCTAACGCGAGGCGGCAGTTGAGGTCTACCGTAGTAGACCACGAATCCGGATCGGAAATGACGGATCAGATGGCGGGGCGTGAAAACAGGGATGGTGCCGAGTATCGTGAGGAGAAGGAAAAGCTATTTGGTGCGCTGGAGAAATTACCCGAATTGGACCGACAGGTGCTGCTTTTGAGGCACTATGGGTGCTTGTCTTTTAAGGAGATTGCGACAATCATCGGCTGCCCACTTGGAACGGTTTTGGCTCGGGCACACCGCGCTTTGGGCAAAATGAGGGTGCTAATGGAGGTGGATCATGAAACGTCTTAGTCTTTCGCAGGCTTGCCTGCTGCATGCCGCAGGGGAGTTAGGCCCAGAATCGTCCCGGCGTTTAATGGACCATATTGATACCTATCCTGCCGCAATGATGGAATACGACCAGACGGTGGCGCATCTGGCATCGCTGAACTCGCTTCCCGCGATCACAGATGAGATTTTGCCGCTGAAACTTGAGCAAATCCGGCGCGATATTTTTAATGGCGTAATCGCCAGGCAACGTCAGGAACGGCGTCGAGAACTCAAGCGCAAGCTGCGACCAATCTTCTACCGCGGCATGTCGGTCATATCGGGTGTGGCGGCAGCGTTGGTTGTGATGGCGGGCGTGCATATGGTGCAGATGCGAGCTGCCGCGCGGGCGCAGCGTTTGCAGGACGCAACAACCAGCTTTCGTGAATTTGCCCAAACGGATATGCCGGCCAGCCGCACTTTGATGCTTCAACAAATGGGTGCAATTAGAATTTCTTCAGATGGCGCCAGCGGGATTGACGCAGATTCCCCTATTGGCGCTTCCAATGCGCTGATGCAGTTTTTCAATGCATTAGACCACGTTAAGCTCGGCGTCAATTCATCCATCGGGACGCCACAATGATATTTGGAGTCTTTTTCCGCACTGCGAAGGTTACCGTTCTGGATGACAGATCCAATTGGAGTGGGTCCGGTAAATGATGTGTCGATCATTGCGGCCATGGATTGAAGCAATGAAAGCAACCGCTCGGTGGAGTCACCTTTGATGAAGTTTCATATTCGTTGGCCGCTTCTGGCCGCAGGCATTTTGCTAATGGGTTCACTGGCGGTTGCGACTCCGAAATCCGCCCCGCTGAAACCCGCACCGCCGGAGGTATCAACCTCGGAGGTCAGCCAGATTATGAATTTTCTCCGGCAGGCTCAGCCCGGACTGTATCGAAAAGCTGTGATGTTGAGAAAATCAGATTTAAAACAATTCAATTCTCTTATCCGAAGCGCGGCCCCCAATTTTCGGCGATTGGAATACATGCGGAAATATGACCCCAAGCTTTTCCACTACACGTTAGCGGACTTGCAGCTCACGCGCAAGTCGTATTCACTGGCTTGGCAACTGAAAAAGCATGCCAGTGCGGGTAAAGCCGCCCAGCTCCAGACCAAACTAAGAGCGGTTGTTACCACGCAATTCAATCTGCGGCAAACGATACGGCGGCATATAATTAATAGTTTATTAAAACGCGTCGCGGTGCTCAAAGCGCAACTGACCCGGCGCAGCAAAGATAAACGTATCATCATCACAGATCGCATCAAACAGTTGACGGGTAAACAGTTGCATGTGAACTGGTGATGACCGCTCCAGGCGTCGGCACAATGGTGCGCGTCAGTGTATGGCCTGCAGTCGGTTTAGTCGCGCCACCGAACTATGCGACGGCGACGATGGAAACACGCCGCATTTACAAATACATTCCGAAAGAATTGGGGATTTACTACCACCAAAAATGGGCCTGAATGGATTCGAACCATTGACCTCGTCATTATCAGTGACGCGCTCTAACCAACTGAGCTACAAGCCCTCTTCCACCACGACGCAGGCAGCCTGCGCAGCCCAGCCGGGGAACCAGCCATGTTCGCGTTTACCGGGGCAGATGTCAAGTGTCGCGGCCAGTAAAAAGGTAAAAACTTGAATGATGCAGACCTCACACGCCCTGCTATTTGTCCCGCTAATGCATACAACCGCCGTCAGTCGAGATGAAACATTTCGGGCAGATCGATGCTCGTCGGACTGCCATCGGGACCGACTGACATCATATCCGCCATAAACCGCCACCATTTTTGGCATATGGGCGATTGCGCGATGGCCTGCCAGCGGTCTTCACTTTCAATCTCGGCATAGGCGAACAATTGGCCCGTTTTTGGATGCAGAAATATCGAATAATTGTCTACGCCGTGCGAATGCAGCAGCGCGGAGAGCTCCGGCCATATTTTATCATGGCGGCGTCTGTATTCGTCCTGCCGACCAACATCCAACTGCATGACAAATGCTTTGCGGATCACAGCAACCTCCTTGACGCGAACCAACCACATTAACGCCCGTCAGACAAAAAAAATACCTCCGGCACAATGCCGAAGGTATGAAAGCGATTCATCGAGCGGTGGTGCTGATTATACTAATCGTCGCCGGGGCAGAAACAACAAGGCCACGGCCCCAACACCAAAGGTTGCCAGCGTTGCAGCTTCAGGCACAACGATGGCCGGATAACCCACGAATTCCAGCGAACTGCCAGAATCAAGCGTGTATGTTGGAGTACTATTTAGGGTGTCAACGCTTTCCGGGGTTGTAAAATCGGTGGGTGGCAGGGCGAGAATTTGATCTAGGGTTAACGCACTGGTCAGCGTGGATGGGGCGTAATACCCCGCGTTCGATATGATCTCGGTACTGCCCGAAGTGTTGGCTACGTTTAGGTACGGCGGAGTGGTGGTGTATGCCGTCTGGTAATATTCGGTGGTGACTTGGCTTGTATCTGAAGCAAACGCCACATCGATTATCCATACGGCATATGGATCGGCAATATGGATGGGTGAGCTCGCGAGCGAGTTATTCTCGTACATATTGGCGACCGGCACGGCAGATGCAGATGCACCCCAATACGCATTCGTAACTACGCCGCCCAGAGGAAACGTCTCTTGAACCTGCTCGGCGCTGTTAACAAAACCGAAGCCTGCAGACGCTCCGCTCGCAATCGTGCTTAGAGGCGTCACGTTTGAGCTGAATGTCAAAGTGGTTGCATTTGTTGACGGACTGTAGCTGGAACTTGTCACAGCGTTTGAGTAGGGATTGCCATAACTGCCTAAACCGGTAGTAGCGTCGCCACTCAACTGGATGTTGAAGGCGCTCTGTGCACTTCCCGTGTTGTTTTGTACTTGAAAAAAGTAATACTGGAGCGTACCCGACACCGGCGTATTAGCCTCTGCCCCACCGGCAGCCGCCAGCGGCAGGATAGCCATAGCGGCGAATGCAACCTTGGGCACCATACCCGAAACCATGTTGACCAACGACTTTGCAGATTTAGATGAACGAACCATATCTGTGCTCCCCAAATTAAGACACTTAAATTCACCGCTTTCCGAAGCAATGAACCGATTACGACCTCGAAAGCCCTAACAGTCGCGACCGCGCGCACAAATGCGCCACGGCCAAGTAAACGAACCCATTTATCAAACGCTAAAACTGCCCTCGTGTACTACCGTAGAGGAGCGTGACACACGACCGATAAAAAAGCAAACAAAAATATGCCAGATTTTAAAAGACCATAATTTCAGTCATTTTGGACTGGACAACGATACCGGTGCGGCAGGAAGTTTCTTGCGAAGGACATTGGTTATTAAGGTCACCTCGGTAAGTTTGCCCTTCGCCACTTTAAAGCCATGAAACCAGTCCAACCGCGTGAAAAGATAATGGTGGGACCGCAGGTAATTCAGTGACCGTTGATCGACGGCAACACACCAGTGCGATAACTTAGTTGGCAGCAACTTCTGTCTGGCTCGTGATGGGAGCCTGACCACTCTTGCCATTTGCCCCGGACTGGAAAATAACCGCACGTGGGTACGAGAGTAAAAAACCAGCGACGGCTCGACATAGCCCACCGCGCCAAGCTGGTAGCCTCGTGACGCCATTAACGCCATTTGGGCACCGGCACGACGGCTTAATTCCAACCCCTTTAACCGGGGCAAGGCGATGGTGTTAAGCAGAATCAAGGACAAACCAAAGCCCAGCAGTGTCATGAGTGGCCACGGGGGACGATTCCACACAATGGCACCCGCGACACCCGTGGCGGCCAAGGCGATGGCGGCCGGAACAAACGCATCAAATTCGCCGGCGTGTCCGGGAAGGAACCAATACCAGCAACCTAGAAGCAACCCACCACCAAAGATAATCCAAATGCTCGACCAGACCCAGCGGGCGCCGACAAACCATGGCGGAGAAAGCACATCGGTGAGCCGATGCCAACTTTGAACCATGGTGTCGGCACACAGTATCGCCAAAGGAATAAACAGCGGAAGGTCATATTCCACCATTTTGGTAACGAAGCATTCAAACAGCAGCCAGCTCGGGATGATCCAACAGAGAAGAAATTGATAGGGCGACGGATCGAATGCAATAGGTCCCATTCGCCGAGCCCGACGAACCGCATGGAAACCGGCCGGGACTAAAAGCACGCTCCAAGGCCAGAAAGTGCCCCAGATGGTGGCGAGATAAAACCCTGGCGGCTCCCCATGGCTCTGCAGGCCAGACGTGGTGCGTTTAATCAGATTTTGCCCGATCATTCGCTCGATCAAAGCGCCGTGTGTTTGCAGCCATGCCGCCATAAACCATGGCAAAACGACAGCGCAAAGCAGTAAAAATCCTGAGATGGGGCGGAGAGCCCTGAACCAGCCCCATGATTGCTTTCGTACGGCCGTGAGTAAGCGCCCTGACCATCGCAAAAATCCGCCTCTGTTGTTGCCAACGGCTTTTGACGGTGCGGGCCAAGCTAAGGTGATGCTCAAGGCCAGAGCAGTGGCGAAGACGAAAATGGGCGTTACGCCTTTGGTCATTATGCCTAGGCCCATGGATACCCAAAATACGACGGCACCCCACCATGGAAGTTTGGGCCGGGCGTGCAGATCCACATCGCGCAGAAATTCCAATGGATCGGTTGAATGAAAGGCGGCCGGCTTAGCCTCGACCAGATGTTCATTGGTCGCCCGCTGTCGCGCATCCCATGCATCCCATAACTTAGCCATCGAAACGGTGGTGAAGAAAATCAGGACGGCATCGGCGGTGGCGAGGCGGGATTCAACAAAAAAGAGGGCCGATACCGAAAGCAGCAGAGCGCTAAGCAGACCGACGGCGCGGCCGAATCGCTTACCGGCCATGAAGTAAACCACCAAGAGGGTCAGGAGCGAACCCATCACGCTAGGCAAACGGGCAGAACCGCCATGGATACCGAATATCTGGTATCCGATGTCCATTAGCCAATAGATCACCGGCGGCTTTTCAGGCCGCAAAACGCCATCGAATTTGGGAACGATAAAATTACCCGTATGAATCATTGCAACAGCGGCAGTGGCGAATCGCGGTTCATCCCGATCAAACAGAGGGACGCGGAACAGCCCCGGCAGGTATAGCACCGTGGCCACGAACGCAATCAGGATGATATCTTCCCAATTCCACCAATGGCGATTGGCTTTGGAAGTTGATTTCAATGGTGCGACCGGTCCAAGCATAGACAGGGGAATATAAGGGCTGGCAGGAGTCTGTCCAAGTAATAGCAAGGCTGCGATGTGCCGGAAATGCTCCGGATGCAAGGCGTCGGGCCGATGGCGACTCTGGTGAAGATGAGTCGTCGAGGCCCGACAACGCCGCAGACGGGGTGTTTGCGGCACACCCCAAGGGCGGCACGTCTTTTGACCGGCCTCTGCGGCGCGGCTTCCTCGGCGTATCACCTTCCGCCCGATACGCCCTCGTCGCCGCTTCTTGA
>DZDI01000013.1 GCA_022730455.1 Phycisphaera mikurensis
CAACTTTAGGTTACGCCGCCTCTTTTACGCCGTCCACAACTTTTGAGTGTAGCCCTCGCGGCGAATCGATAATGTGGACGACTTGCGACGCGAAACAACTGCGTGGAAGACAGATCGGAACTCTGCCGGCGCGAAAGTGAACTGGCAGTTTACAACGGCGGATGCGCGGATAAAGTTGCGTAGGCTTTATCCATCGTGTGACGGATGACAGAGCACTAGTGAAATTATATGTCCCGCGATGCGGTGACGCCCTTTCGCGGTGCAAAACGCCCAATAAGCGGTGCGTGCGCCAGTTCCGGTATTTTCAGCCAGCGGGCCGCCAAGGCGTAAACCGTTGCTGCAACACCTACGGTCACCAGCAGGCTGATGATGTTGGACACTATGGGATGGGACGGAAGCGGATGGAGCCAGCGGTGGCAGACCGCAACTGCGACAAGTGCTGCCGCCGCCATGGCGGCGGCAGCCAGCAATACGCGGATCAGCATGCCGCCCAAATGACGTAGCTGCAGGTAGCCAATGCGCCGGCGCAGCAGCCACGCCAGCAATATGCATTGAAACACAGAGGAAATAGTGGTGCTCGCGGCAATACCCGCCACGCCGAGCGGCCAGATGAGCACCAAGTTCAGAATGAGATTCAGACCAACGGCGGCTACCGCCACCTTCATGGGAGTGCGGGAATCATGAAAGGCGTAGAATGCCCGTATTAAAATCATCTGCAATTCAAATGCCCAGATACCGGCGCAGAACCACTGGGCGGCAAATGTCGCCCGTGCGACATCGCTGCCGGAAACATGTCCGCCGAGATAGATTGAGGCAATTAACGGGTGAGCGACAATGATCATGCCGATGGTGGCGGGTATACTTAAAAATAGTCCTCGTCGAAACGCACCGAGTAAAACGTTTTTTAATTCATCAAGTTTGGATTCCGCCGCCAATGCGGAAAGCCGTGGAAATACAGCCGTCGCGATCGCGACACCAAATACCCCCACGGGGAGCATATAAATGCGTTGTGCCATGGATAACTTGCCGAGTGCACCGGAGAGCATGGGCAGATGAATCTGCCATGATGCTATCCGCACGTGCGCGTCACCCTGGTGGCCGTCGGGTGAAAACCACCATGCGATTTGCGAATCAAAAAAAGTATTAATCTGCACGGCGGAAAAACCGACAATCATGACACCCATCTGACGGACGACAGAATTGAGAGCTGGCGACCGGAAATTCAGGCTTCCCCATCGCAGGCCGCAGCGGTGTGCCGTCGCCCCTAGCATTAGCAATTGAACGACGCCGGAGGCCAATACGGCGGCCGCTACCCACCATATGCGAACTGCAATCGGAGCGTGGCGGGCAAAATAGAGTGCGGGCAGTGCCGCCGCGGTCGCCATGAGGATGCTGGTGGTGATGGGGGCGAGGCTCTGGGCGGCAAATCGGTTATGCACAGCCGCGAAGGCCCCCAGCAGTGCCACGACGCAAATGGCCATGGTATAAGGCAGCATGAACGCGATCATGCCTGCCGCGAGGCGGTTTTCGGGTAATATATGGTTATTAAATGCCAGCGGAAGTACTATACCTTCGCCGATGATCGTCAGCGCAGCGAGAACGACGGTAAGCAGTACCAATACGGACCGCGCGAATTGATCAGCCGTGGCCGTGCCCTCTTCCATTTGAACTTTGGTATAGGCGGGCACGAAGAGTGCGGTTAAAGCCCCCTCGCCAAAAATGCGGCGGAAAAGGTTGGGGATTTGAAAGCCCATCCAAAACGCCGACCAGACGACGCCTACACCTAAAAAATAGCTGCATATTTTGTCCCGCAACAGGCCAAAAATCCGCGATGCCATGGTCAGGCGGGAAATGAGGTTGGCGCTGGAAAGAAAACGGCGATGATCGGCGGCTGGATGGGTGGCTTTAGTATCGTCCGCCAAGCGTTGGCTCCTGCGCCTCAAATTGCGCCCGCGTCCCCATCCGCTGCCAATACGTGCGAGGCAAGGGCTTGCTTGAATGAGCGGCACACCGCCGCCGGATCTTCCGCACCTATGACAGAGCTGCTGACGGCCACGGCCCGTGCACCGGCAGCCAACACCTGCTGAATATTATCAAGGGTAATCCCGCTGATGGCCAGCGATGGTATGGGAATAGATTCATCGGCCACCTGCCGGGCATACGAAATGCCCGCCAATTGCGATTTGACTTTGGTTGGACTGGAAAACATCGGCCCAATGCCAATATAGCTGGCCCCGTCGCGTACGGCTTGCCGAGCCTCTTCGATACGACTGGTGGACACGCCAATGATCATCTCCTCGGGAGCCAGTTTGCGCAGTTCGGCACAGGGCAAATCGGTATGCCCCACATGCACACCGGCGCCGCATGCCAGTGCAATATCGAACCGATCGTTAATAATCGGCACGCATGACGCTTTGCAGCAGCGGTCGGATAACCATCGGGCGCGCTGGAGCAATTCCCTGTCGTCAAGACGCTTTTCACGCAATTGCACCATATCTGCCCCACCGGCCAACACGGCATCAAGGGTTTGAACCCAATCGCGCCGGCAGAGAGATTCAGTTATTAATACGCACAATATAGCGGATGGCAGACGGCCAAGTTGGCGCATGGCCACCTGCACCACCTGGGCAACCTCATAGAGCTTGTAACGCAGCGACTCAATAGCGTCGGCGGCCGATATATCAAGCGTTTTGGCGATTTCCTCAAGGCTCCGGAGCGCCTCACTGGCCCGTCCGAAGGCGGCCTCTGCAACGGCTGGAGCGGTTTGCAATTGGCGCTGTGCGGGCTGCTTGATATTTTTACCGACATCGCCGCCAATGTCGCGGCAGGCGGCAGCGCTGGATAACCCCAGCGGCTTGAGGGCCGCGATTAAATCATGCCGAATGGCCTTTAACCCTGCGGAGGTTTCGCGGTCTGACAGAATAAACCGAGCGGTATCTTCAAGGCATCGCAGCGCTTCGCGGGCGCGATTGGCAGCCGCATCCATCAAGCGTAGCGTGCTGGGAGTTCTGGGATTGCTGGTCGATGAATGCCTCATGCGTTTTGGCCGTCACCATCATCGGCATGAGTGGAATCGCCCGCGCCCTTGTCTTCGGTGGTCTTGGACCATGGCTGAAATTTGGCCACACCGCGTTTGGTCGATTTAACAAAATCGACAAATTCACGTACTTCCGGATGGGTGAGGATTTCAGGTGCAAGCTGATCTACCGCACGGGGCAGTGGAATAGCTGCCAGATCGCGCATTAAAAGTTTGAACATCTGCCGAATGGCATTGATGGCGTCCTTACTCATACCGGATCGACGTAAACCAACATGGTTGATCTGCGTGACGACTGCGGTGTGCATCGATATACAGTAAGGCGGCACATCACCCAACTGGGCGGTATTGTTGCTCACCATGGCCAGGCGACCCACGCGGGCATTTTGATGGATGGCGCAGCCGGCGCCTACGATGGCCCGCTCGTAGACGATGCTATGGCCGCCGAGGCGTGCGCTGTTGACCAGGGTTACATAATCGTGGACTTCCGCATTGTGTCCCACATGACTGCCGACCATGAGATAGCAATTGGATCCAATACGTGTAACGCCGTTCGTGCCTCGATGCACGGTAACATGCTCGCGGAAGATGTTGTTGTCGCCGATGATCAATTCACTGGTTTGATCTTTAAATTTTAAATCCTGCGGCGCATCTCCAATGACGGCAAAACTATGGATCGCGTTACCGCCACCTAACGTGGTGTGCCCCATCACCTTGGCATGACTGTGCAGATGAGAATTCGGACCGATTTTCACCGGCCCTTCAATAACGACATATGGGCCGATGTTAACACTGGCGTCAATTTGCGATTGAGGATCTATTATGGCAGTGGGGTGTATCACCGATGGCACCTATTTTTAATACCCATAAAATAATGCAAGCCAACGCGGCCTGATGTTTGATTCTATACGCCGGAGGCTGCAATTGGTTTGTCTGCAGTCGATGACGCGGCTTCCGGCAACAATTCGCGGCAGGAGTAGTGCAATTGCCGCTTTTTCATCCAGCGGACAGCCAGTAAGTCAATAAAGGCCCTGATGACCCGGCTGCCGAATTTATACTTGGTGGTGCCATGGGCACGCGGATAATGGCTCACCGGCACCTCAATAACCCTGAAGCCTCGCATTTTGACCAGCGTGGGGAAGAAGCGATGCATCCCTTTGTACAGGGTGAGCCCTTCGAGACATTGGCGTTTATACACCTTTAGCGAACATGCCGAATCCTGGATGTTCTCACCACTGAGCCAATTACGAATACCGTTGGCGACCCGCGTCTGGATTAAGCGCAGGACGTTATCGCTGCGTTTTTTTCGCCAGCCGTTAACCATATCCACGTCAGGCCCCAGCATGTCCATCAGGCGAGGAATTTCACCGGGGTCATTTTGCATGTCGGCGTCAACCGTACCCCAAATCGCGCCGCGGGCGTTACGAAAGCCCGCGTCCATGGCAGCCGTCTGTCCGCTATTTTTTCCCAGGCGGATAACACGGAGAAAGGGATGCCGGGCGGCTAATTCCAGAAGCCTTTCCCGCGTGCCGTCGCTGCTGCAGTCATCGACGATGATGGCTTCAAAATGGATTCCCAAGGGCGTGAAGACCGAATCGATACGATCCACCAACGGCCCGACGTTATCCACCTCATTAAAGGCCGGCGCGATAATTGATAGTTTGACGGCGTTTGGATGCACTTCCTTTAACTCCACCAATTCGTCCGCCTTCTCACTGCGGCACACCACACATGAAGGTAGAACGCTGGCCCCGCTATTTTTCTTTCACCATCGACTTACAAAGTATATCGCAGGATATTCAATGCGCCGCCAGTATGACTAAGATACCACGTGTTTAAGCTGCACAAGGCAGGAACTGGTCATTGTGGAGGCGTGGACAACAACGCCAGGTCATCGCCTGCGGAATAGCCCAGCACCAATCTCCCCATGCGATAAGGGGCGAACGGCAGGCAGCCGGCGCCAACGGGAAAAAGGCTGGATTGATCCAGCTTAGCTGCACCGCCCTGATGCTTCCATTGATAACGTAATATATTGATGCGATAGCGGGCACCAGGCTTGCAAGCACTGACCAGGGCCCGGGGCAAATTTTTGAGCGGTATCTTCACGACCGCACTCCAGCCTGGTGTAAGGGAATGCGAATGCGGCCACGTCCGGGCCATCAAACCGGGCGTTTTCCATGGGATGGAGGCGAATGGATGATCAAAATTCACCTTGCCGTTCGCCAAAGGGCGCGGAGGTGACCCTGACTTATGCCACACCTGATTCACCCGCCCGTCAGGGGCGATGACAATCTCATAAAAATTCATACCCGTTTGCCGGTGCGTGGTATCCAACCACACTTCGGCACAACTGTGGCGCCATAATTTTGAAAGTGGGATGGCGGGTGACGAAGCAGTCGAACCTGCGCAGTTGATGGCAACGTACAGATTGCGGGCGGTGTAGAGGGCTGCCGTCTGCGTGGTGGATGGTGCCCCCTGCACATGGGCAAGGGTGTACCATCGAGCTCTGGCCCAAAGACGGCTGCGCATGGGATCCGCCAATGCCACCTGTCGTTTTGGAACTGGCGATGCACGGAAGGCTGTGGGGACAGATCGCGATGACGGGTGAGGCGCCCGGCTGGAACTGACGGCGGCCGTATTGTCCTTGCAGCCGGCCAAAACCGATACGAGCATGGTCGCCACCATTGCCACGCCAATCATTTTAATGGTCTTGAGTGCGCGAACTTTCAATGTCTCACACGTTACTTTAATACACCGGGCGGGCCGTAAAAAAGTTTCAGCCATGAAACGTCCAACCTTCTCCAGACATCCGTTCTCGTCCGGTGTGCCAGCCCTGAGTCCATTCGTAGCCGACACGCATATCTTACACAACAGTTGCGTGCGTCCCGGGCACAATTGTCGTCAGCGTCTGAGGCCCCATCTCGCTGGAGTGCCCCGGAAACGCCTTGGCCTTCGGATCCAGCAGCGTCTTGGCAAAGTTTACCGCAGTTGCTGCTTCTCCGAAACCTGTTGCAATCAACTTCAGTTTACCATCAAAGCCCGCCACATCCCCGGCGGCGAAAACGCCTGCGAGATTGGTCTGCATTTTTTGGTCGACCATGATCGAATGCCCCTGAACCTTAATCGGCCAGTCCTTGATGGCCCCAAGCGAACTGATAAATCCGAGTTGGGGCAGAATAGCGTCGGCATGGACCGACCGCTCTTCGTGCGTCTGGTTATTGACCAAGACGGCCCCCGTAAGGGTGTTATCGGTCACTACGAGGGATTTTATCTCCCAAAAGGTCAAAATTGAAACACCTAAGGCCATCGTTTTGGCAATACTGTCTTCATGGGCACGAAATTGATTCCGCCTGTGAATAATGGTGATATGGGAGGCTACGCCATGGAGATTCATTGCCCAATCTAAGGCTGAATCGCCGCCACCAACAATCAGAAGCCGCTTTCCTGCAAACACTTGCTTGGCGCCGACGGAATAATGGATTCCGCGTCCTTCCCACGGGGCGGCATCAGGAACAGACAATTTGCGAGCGTGGAAAGCACCCGCCCCAGCGCAGATCAACACTGTGCGTGTTCGGTGGACACCCTTATCCGAAGTCAGCACATAGCACTGCTGCGATTCATCCCGATCAAGCGTTTTAACCGTTTGTGATAAATGCACTTCGGGTTCATACTGCTGAGCCTGTTCAATTAAATTTTTCACCAGATCGCGAGCGATCACCCGGGGAAACCCTGCCACATCGTATATATATTTTTCGGGGTAAAGCGTGGCAAGTTGCCCACCAAGCTGGTCGAGAGAGTCGATAATTTTGGTACGCATCTGCCGAAGACCAGCGTAATAGGCCGCGTACAAGCCGACCGGTCCGCCGCCGATAATGGTAATGTCAGAAATTCCTGATTCCGTCACCACATTGCCTTCCTGAAAACCGACCAAAAAACTACGCAACGCCATGCCGTGTCTCGGTAAGCCTTGCCAACATGTAAATTGTATGCGCAGGTCAACAAATGTATAGGGACACGTCGGCGATGCTCCGAAGGACTGTCCGGCTCATGGCGACGATAGCTATGGCCCAAAGTTGAAGAATTTTTTCATTCGGCTCAACATTGAAGAATTGAGGCTATCTTTGGACAGCCCATCCTCATCCGGTAACTGCAGTTCTGTGAGCAGGCGAATGCGGCTCTCGTGGCGCTCGGCAATCAGGGATGAGAGTTTTTCCATGGCAGCGGCATTGCCTTTAAACACTTTTTGCAATGCGGCGTTGGGTATATCGAGGCAGGTCGTGGGCTCAAGCACCCGAACCGTTCCGGCCCGTGGCCCGCCCAGGCAAGCACTGAGTTCTCCAAAGCAATCACCAGCAGAGAGGGTTTCGACATGCACTTGCCGGCCGTCGCCCTCAATGGTCAATTCAACGCGCCCCATCGCAACCACCATCAGTGTGTCGCCGATGTCGTTTTGCCTGTAAATCACCTGCCGGTTTTCATAAATTCGCACCGCCGCCTGCGAGGCGAGCACACCAAGCTCTTCGGGGGTGAAGGGTGTCAGCAGCCGCACCTTCTGGAGGGTTGTCACCCGGCCGCGCAATGTGCGATCGACGGCAGCCTGCCGTGCCGCATCGGCATCAGTAAGTTCTAGGGTGCGAATTGGAAATGGAAAGCTCATGCCGGCCTCGCGCACTTGGTACCATGCCAGCATACGCACATGGCTTTCAATCATGGGAAGCTGCGATGGATCGCTTATCCAGAATTTCAATGTATATTCAATGGAGGAATTACCAAAATTAGTGAGAAACACTACCGGGGCGGGATCAGGCAGTACGCCGGGCGTTTCACGGAGTGCGGCAAGTAGAACATCACGCACCTGATCGGGCGGGCTTGGATAGTCAATGCCGAGCGTAATGAGTCTGGCGGTGGCCGTCGTTGGGGAGGCGTAGTTAGTGATGCGGTCCCGCGCGAGCATGCTGTTGGGAATCAGCACATGGTTATCGTCCAGTGTGTGAAGCGTAACGGCACGCCACGTCATATCGACGACGCGTCCCTCCACCCCGGCACAAGCCACCCAATCTCCCAGATTAAAGGGCGAACTGGCTTGCATCACCATACCGCTGAAAAAGTTACCGAGCGTTTCCTGAAGCGCCAGGCCCAGCACAATTGAGATAACCGCAGAACCTGCCAGAAACTTATTAATATTGAGATCAAATGCCCACGACAAAAAGATAAAAAAACTGAAAATGTAGATAACAGCCAGGATGATTTGATGGACAAATCGCTGCAGGCGTATTTTACCCCGGCGCGTCAGCAGTGGAATAACCGCGACATGGTCGAATATGCGTACGCCTATAAACAGCAGAATGGCGGTCAGGACACGGGTTATCCACCAAGCCAGGGAACTTTTTGCGGCGGCTATATGCGCGGGATGCACGGCCCAGATGGCCACATAAATAATCAGGCATTGCATGCCCGCCACCACCAGGGTCCACACCCTGGCACGGCGAAGCCAAAGTCCAAAACGCATCAACAAGACAGCGGCGGCAGCTTCGCCCACAAGAAGAGTGACACCGAGGCGGATGAGTCCTACAAGCGATGGCAACCACGTGAAAGATGGAATTAGACCCGTGGACGCAGGATGGGCCTGTGTTGTCATTTCTGCCAATTCAATCAGGTGCCGTAACATACGCTGCTCCTGCATCGGGCCATTGACTGGAAGTTACCACATAACTGCCGCGACGCCTACCGGCAAGATTTTGGGATCTCCACCTTTGAAGCCGGGCGGCGGAGGGCGTGGCAATTTTTTCGGACGGAAGCATTTGGTAAGACAAGGCGATGGCGACCGGATGGTTGCGTGTAATTTAACCGGGCCAAGGACAGACGCCTATGAACTGCAGCGCGATTTCCCAATCG
The DNA here is from genome assembly GCA_022730455.1 of Phycisphaera mikurensis. Lineage (GTDB taxonomy): Bacteria > Planctomycetota > Phycisphaerae > WQYP01 > WQYP01 > JAJZGD01. The sequence goes on from DZDI01000013.1 coordinate 8,933, forward strand.
CCGCTTGCGTTAAACGCGGAAAATCAGGATTGGGAAGGACGTTTTTCGCCCCTTTGAGGCTGAAGTTGCGCTGTAGCACTACGATAGGTCCCGCCCGCGGCTTTGCCGAGCTTCCCAATTTTCCTGCGCTTCGGGTTTGCGAAGATAAAGCGGCAAAAGATCCTCGCGGGAGATAATTTCACCACGCTCCGCACGCCAACGTCCCAGTCGATACAGAGCCGACGCACGCGGTACCGCGGTTGCCTGCGGCAAAACGCGTGATTCCAACCCGGCAACTGCAATAGCCTCTTGGTGATAGGCGATTCCCTCGCCCAGCAATTGAATGTTCCTCGGCCAACGTGCCAACACCTCCTTGGGGTTCGCCAACGTGGGGTCTGATAGAGTCTTGAGTACCAGCCCTGACACAGCAGCGCCATTTTCTGGTGATGCGGATATCCACTGATAGCATGCAGCAAAAATCATTCCCCGCCGCGCATCAAGCACCACACCGATCGGCTCATCCCCGCGCCGTGGTGCGTTGAGCGCCAAGACCTCTGATGTGGGCACCCCGATCAGCAGACAGCCCAGCACTTGCGAGAGCGTCCGCGCCGTCATTACTGCAATCCGCACGCCTGTAAACGACCCCGGGCCCACCGAAACCGCAATCGTTCCGATATCGGCCGGTGTGTAGCCAAAATCATCCATCAACAACTGCAGTGTGGGCAGTAATTCTGCCGCATGTTGCATGGGGCCCGAAAAGGTGCGCTCGCACGCGCACTCTTTCCCCGTTCCGATGGCGATCGATCCGACGCGACTGCTGGTCTCCATCGCAATGGTCAGCGGTCGTTCACCCGCGGTCCGTGCCACGGTCGGGGCATCGGGGCTATCTGCTCTGTCCAACGCTGTCATTAAATGTCTGCCTCTATTTGCATGCCGCCCATATTGCGCCGTAAACTCCGTCACCGTTTGAGGATCATCTAATTATGCCTGTGCAATTCATACTTGGACGAGCCGGAACTGGCAAGACGCAGCATATCATCAATGATCTGGTGCGTCATTCCACCGCGCAGCCGCTCGGGCCGCCTCTATATTGGTTGGTACCCAATCAGGCCACTTTCATCACTCAACGTCGCCTGATGGAGCATCTTCCCGCCGCCGCCCGCATTGAAGTGCTAGGCCCCAATCGGTTATCGGAAAAAATCCTCGTTCTTCTAGATCGCCCCGCGCCCGAGAACCTTTCGGCCGCGCTCCGCCTGCTGGTGCTTAGCGAAAGCCTGAATGCCGTCCGTGATCAGCTTACCCATTTTCGATCCAGCGCCAGCCGCCCGGGCTTTATTAATGCATTGGATATCACACTGCGCAAGCTGGTGCGGGAAAATCAATCCGCCGACGACCTTCACGCCGCATCGGTAAAACTTTCAGAACGCGGACAAACCAATCTCGCCGCCAAGTTGCACGACCTTGCCCTGCTGCTTGGTATGTGGCATCAGTCAACCGGCATGGCCAAGTTTGATCCCGACCAACTCCCCCAATATTTACTCAGCCAACTCTCTCACGCCAACCGGCCGCTCCAAGAGGTACGCCTTTACATTGATGCGTTCAGTTCCATGAGCCGTATTGAGATGGATTTAGTTTGTGGTCTGGCGGCGCATTGCCAATCCGTGGTGATCAGTCTGTTGCTCGACCCACGAGCCATCAAGCCCGACCGATCGACCGTCAACACTGATGTCGGCATCTTCCATCGCACCAACTTACTATACCAGCGACTAATGCATCAATTCACACAAGCTGGTATTGCGATACAGCCCCCCCTTTGCCTTTCGACACCGCATCGCTTCGCCGCTGCCGAGATTAAAAACATGGAAGGCCGCCTGAGCGGGGCATCTCAAACCGACACCGGGCTAAGCCATGCGGCCGATACCGCAACCGGCAACGTCACGCTGCAATTGCTGCCCGATGTATTGGGGGAAGTGGTGTACGTGGCCCGTGAAATTAGAAAACTCATTATCGATGGTATGCGCTATCGAGACATCGGCATCATCACCAACACCATCGACGCGTACGATGAACCCATCACCCGTATTTTCAGCAGTTACAACATTCCTGTGTTTATTGATCGCCACAAGCCCGTAACGCTTCATCCCATTACGTCTGCCGCGCGGGCGCTGTTGCGGTTGGGCAACGCCGATTATCGCTTCGCAGATTTAATGTGTCTGCTGCGGAGCGGTTTGACGAATTGCCAGGACGATGACATCAATGCGTTTGAAAATTTTGCTCTCGCCTGCGCATTGACCCGCAGCCCACTCAACCAGCCGTGGGGCAGCGATGCGGCGGCCATTCATGCGCCCACCGCGTCCGCCAGCCGTCCCATGCAGGCTGCCGCCAATCGCGTTCGCGAATCGCTTCATCTTCTTCTGGCAGACTGGTTGGGCGCCGCCCACAATCGCTCCATGACTGGTGCCCAATGGACACAATGGTTTCGCAGCTTACTTTTTTCAAGCGCAGCGCTTGACCGTATTGAAAGTGAAATGACTCGATCTTTGGCCGCCGACGACCCGGCCTCTGCCCAACTGCACACTGCCATCCGCGATCAGATGGACGAAATATTCGCTGCCATGAGGGCGGAATTGACCCATGACGTTATGACACTCTCGGAATTTTCGCAGCTTGCGTCCACCTTGCTTGATGGATTGATGCTGCGCATGATTCCACCCACCATCGATCAGGTGCTGGTGACATCTTCGCAGCGATCACGTCATCCTGAATTTCGTGTGGTTTTCATCGTCGGTTTCAGCGATGGTCAATTTCCATTGGTGATCGATGAAAATCTTCTGTTAAATCCGGCCGACCGACAGAATGTCCACGATGTTTTGCCCGATCTGCTTCCCAAACGCGATGACGATGTGCTGGCTGCGCCCTTTTTTGATTATGTCGCGTTGACCCGTGCATCGCAATGCATTTATCTCACCCGTCCGCAGATTAATAGCGAGGGCGTCCGCTCGGCTCCGTCGATTTATGAATCAGAACTCGCCGGTTTTATTACGCGCGTAACGCCGCACCCCAATCAAGATGTTTTAATGCTTTCCGAAATTACCAGCCCGCATGATGCGTTGATTTTTGCCGCCCAGCATGCCATGGGGCGTTCCGGTGATCTTGGCAACATCCCTATGAACCATTTTATAAGTACATTGGTTGCTCATGCCCCCGAAAGCCTGCGGCGCCAATGGATCAATTTGCGTGATCGCCTGCAAGCCCGACTGTTTGATCCGGTCAATGCCAGGGCTTTGTTGCAACAGCCCGGTAATGCGATTCCTATCAGCGTTTCGGCCCTTGAGACCTACGCTCGGTGCCCCCTCCAGCATTATTTCAAACATCTGATTCAGCTTCGACCCCGTGCGAAATGGCAGCCTGATGCCTTGGAAATCGGTTCAACCACCCACGAAGTGCTCGAGCAGATTTTCAACGATATCATCGCCCGCCGCGGGCCCTTGGCCTACTGGCCGCAGGTGACGGATGCCGATATCCAATCGGTGGTACAGGATAAATTTAGTACCAGCGGCATCGCATCGATTGCATCTGTTCACTCGGGCGAGTTGATTCCGCTTATTGATCTGCTGGCGGCCAACGTCACTCGCATGCTTCGCTATCATGCTCACCTTGCCCTCATTTTGAATACGCGCCCGTTGACAACCGAATATCGCTTCGCCGTCAAACTTCGTGAGTTATGTCGCACCTGCGATGATGATCAATCACCAGCAGGGGAAAGCGAAGGAGTATCGCGTGCATCGGAGACCAACGCCGACGCAGTCGATCTTATTGAAATCGTCGGCAAGGTGGATCGCATCGATGCCACCGAGGCAGATACGCAGCGCAAGGCTGTTATTTTTGACTACAAGAGTTCGGCCCCAAAATTATCTGTTAAACGCGTCGGCGCCGGTCTTGAATTGCAACTGTTGAGCTATCTGATCGCCCTGCGTCAGGCTCCGCTCTGTTCGGATATGGTAGCTGTCGGTACCCTTTACCAGCCGCTGAAACCACGGATTTTTAACCAGCAGCCCTCCAGCTCGATGAATCCATCGGGTACGGATGTATCGGCATCGCGCCCAAGACTCACTATGATAGCCATAGGCTTGGTCAATCATGGTACCTGGGACGTGCCAAGCGAAGAAATTGCCTATTGGTTCGGTGTGCGGACTAAGAAAGATGGCCAACTGTATGCCAACTCGACCTTGGTGTCCGACACGATATTTAACAAATACGTATCTGCCGCGAAAGTTTCGATTGAGGCTCTCGTCCGGAAAATTCTTCAGGGTGCTATTGAACCTGCCCCGGTTCAATTCAGTGAAAACCTCACGGCCTGTGGCCAATGCGACTACAAGGCTTGCTGCCCATTTGACCGCATCGCAGGGAAATATCGCCCCATCGCCAATCTTGTCTCTCTGCCGACTCTGGAGCAGCAATGTTGAACACCTCTGCCGGCGATATTAAATTCACCCCCAGTCAATTAAAAGCCGCCAGTCACCGGACTGGTACCATGGTCGTACTGGCCAGTGCCGGATCGGGGAAGACCGCCAGCCTGACGCGCCGCTGCGTGGAGTTGCTGGTTGATCCGGTCCACCGTTGCCAGGTTGATCAACTGCTGGTTGTGACCTTCACCAATGAAGCCGCCGGCGAGATGCGCAGCCGCATTCATCGTGACATGCGCGGTCACTCCGAACGCATCGCGGATCCCTATGCCCGCCAGTATGCCCGGCGCCAGGCTGCCCTGATGGATTCCTCATCCATCATGACACTACACGCCTTTTGTAACGGTTTCCTCAAAAACAATTTCGCGGCCTGCGATGTAAATCCATCCATGCGGCTGATGGATGAAACGGAAGCCGACCTCCTGCTGCATGATGCTGCTATCGAAACCCTGCGAGGCTATGCCGCCGCCCCGAACCATCCTCACCAGATGTTTTTTGACTACTACAAGTATTCATGCGGTGCCCGCTCAGATTTGCTCATGCGCGTTCTGAATCCGCTCTTCGCCCAACTGGACAACTCGCCTGATCCGGATCAATTCGTCGCTCAATTACTTGCCGGTTTGGCCGACCATCAGACCGGCATCGGCGCCATCGCCGCGCTGCTGCACGATAAACTCATGGCCTATGTTGATCTGCTCGGTCATGCCGCGGAACGCCTCAGGCGTTACGGTTTCGCGCGAACAATGGTGCAGAATCTGGAACTCCTCTGCGCTCAAGCCCAGTCCATTGACATGGAATTGCTGCGGCCCGGTGTCACCATAAGTCAAATCGCGGAGCGTAGCATCGTCCCTAGGCTGGACACAATCCGGCGGCCATCAAACATCGATGTGGAAGAATTTAATTACGTCAAGGAATCGGAATACAAGGTCATCGCCGACGGCAGCAAAAAGTTTTTCAAAGAGGGTTTGCCGGATATTCTTAAATCCCACAACTCGGCACGCCGAGAGTTGGAAAGCCAATATCTGCGTCAAGTCGTTGAATTTGTGTGTGATGTCCGGCGCCGCCTTGGAGATATCAAAATTGCCCGCAATCTGCTTGACTTTTCCGACTTGGAACATCGCACCCTTGGCGCCCTGCGCGATACTTCCAATGGCCTGCTGGCTGAAGTGTGCTCCCACTATCGGCACATATTGGTGGATGAATATCAGGATATTAATCCCGTACAGGAAGAGCTCATTTCACTTCTCTCCGGTGGGCTGACGCGCGAATCGCCATCGGATCGGAGCCGATTCATGGTGGGCGACGTCTTGCAGAGCATTTATGGTTTTCGCGGCGCTGCACCTGACCTTCTCTTTCGTCATTACCGCCGCATGCAGGCATTAATCCCGGAAAACGCCGTTGAAATGCGTGAAAATTTTCGTACCGCCGCCCATCTGCTCATCCGCATCAATGCTTTGCTGGAACCCATTCTTAACGTGGTGGATGAAATGGTTCAACCTGTACGGATGCCACCAGCATCGAATGGTTCCAGCCATTTGTCTGATGGATTATCGCCTGACGCCGCCGTGAAGGATACCGGCCACCCAGGCGATTTGGCCGGCCCGCATTCCGATACCGTCCCGCTCAGCCAGGTTCCGTTACCTCTGCCCGCGCGCCAATCACCGCCGCTTACTTACGCCGCTAATGACAGCTATCAACTGTCGCTGACCATTGTGGAATGTAACCGTCGGCAGATGGCCACAGGCGCGGCCACCCCAGACGTTGAAGCCATCGATTCCGACATAGATTCAAATTCTGACAGTGATCCCGAGAGTGGCAGTGGCGCCGATTCCGATTTGAGCAATGCCGCCAGCCAGTCCGCCAGTAGCGATGTGTCGGTTTCCAGCACGCGCGCCGAGGCCATGAGCGTTGCGGATAGTATTAGAAAACTTTTGCAAGCGGGACGCCTGACCATGCCCGATGGCAAAACACGCCCCGTAGAATATTCCGATATTGTCATCCTCATGCGGTCGCTTCGCACCGTTGCCCCTGTTTATGTGCGTGAATTGGCGCTCGCTGGCATCCCGGTTAAGGCTCAGGTCGCCAGCGGCTTTCTGGATTCCCAGTGTGTGCTTGAGACGATCAGTCTTCTCCGCGTACTTGATAACCCCGAACAGGATATCGATGTTGCCTCCACCTTGGTCGGCATGTATGGCTGCCTGCAGATTCATGAATTGGCCCATCTGCGGCTTGCCGCTGCCAATCGTCGCGCCAGCCTCCACCAGATACTCACCGAGATTGCCACCGGCAGCCTGTCGCCGGATAGCGTGCATCTCACGGCCCATCTCTGCGACCGTATTAAACGGCACAAGCAGCGCCTGGATAATTGGCGGCAGACGGTTAGTAATCAAGGTGTAGCGGACGGATTGGCCCAGATATTTGAGCAATCCTCCATTCGGCCGCTCCTCAATGGTCGTCCTGACGGTGCATTGCAACTCGCCAATCTGGAATTATTACTTTCACGCGCCCTGCGCTATGCCGAGGATGGATCGCAGGGCGTGAAGCGGTTCCTTGAATTTATAGAACTCCTTTCTGACCGCAATGAAGATATCTCCGCCGCGAGTGTGGAATCCGTTGATTGCGTCCGCATCATGTCCATCCATGCCAGCAAAGGCCTTGAATTTCCCGTCGTCATCCTCGTTGGCCTGGGAAGAAACATTAATCAGCGCAGCAGCAACACCGATCTTTTGTGCAACCGCAGTGGAGATGCAGCATTGCGATGGGTCAATGCCGCCGAAAGCGAACGCGTCGAATCCAGCCGCTATTGGGCCGTCGCCGAGCAAATGCGGCGCATCACCCTGCAGGAAGAAGCCCGCCTGCTTTATGTGGCTATGACTCGGGCACGCGATCATCTCCTGCTCTTTGGCACGGCCACCGCCAAAGCCATCACGCACTATCGGAGCAGGGTGGCTGATACGCCTCAAGCCGCCGCCCGCCGGTACGGCATCGTTAAAACACTGAGAATGCTCGACCTGATCGCGCCCGTCATGATGAACCCGGCATCGCATGTGTCCTTTGATGTGGCGATCGTCCCCGCGCCCACATGGACTCAGTCATCCCTCACCACCGCCGCCGCGTTACAACCTCCCGCGTCGGATATCCCGATCGTGCCCGATGATGCCCAGAGTGCCGCACAACTGGAACGCATCTGGCACCGCATGGGATTTCAATATCCGCACGCCACCCAGATACCGGCCGTGGTCTCTGTGAGCCGCCTCAAAAAAGATCAACTCTCAGCCGGACATTCGCCATTGATACCAGCGATCAATTCCACCACAGCCGATATCGAAGGCTCCATTCGACGTGGACTTGCCGTTCACACCTTTATGCAAAGGGTGGATTTTTCCGTGTTTGCCACCGCCAAAGTAAGTGGCCAGTCGCAGGCTGCCATCGGCCGGCTTATCGACGATCTCATCTGCCGAGGACATCTGCCTGCAAGCGCTCGCGAAATAATAGAAATCGGCCCCCTTGACTGGTTCATCCGCACCGACTTATTTGATCGCATCGCCCATGCTGCGGCCCAAGATGCCATTCGCCGTGAAATGCCACTCATGTGGACTCTGCCTGCCAGCCACGTAGCGGAAAAGCTCGGTTCCTCCACTTCGACCCGCTCGGCCACCGATGGGCCGCCTGAAGTTGCCATCGCCCCGTCGACCGATACCGTAATGGTTCGTGGAATCATTGATTTGCTGCTATGCAACACCTCATGTCCAACCATTATCGACTATAAAACCGATCAGCCGCAGCACATTCAACAGAGGCTCCCTGCCTATCAGGAACAAATCAACCTCTACGCTGCCGCCGTTCGCCGACTGCTTAACGTCAAGGCCGTAGAGGGATATCTGGTCTTCTTCGCCGGTCGTCAGATCACCCGTGTCTTATAAAATTTTAATAGTGGTAACCGCTTCCACCCGCAGCTTTGCTATTACTTGGACTGGGAGTCTGTCCAAGTAATAGCAAAGCTGCGATGTGCCGGAAATGCCCCGGATGCAAGGCGTCGGGCCGACGGCGACTCTGGTGAAGATGAGTCCGAGAACGCCGCAGACGGGGTGTTTGCGGCACACTCTCTGGGCGGCACGTCTTTTGACTGGCCTCTGCGGCGCGGCTTTCTCAGCGTATCATCTGCTCCCGATGCGCCCTCGTCACCGCTTCTTGATGCCCGCCAAAATTCATGCCGTCGCAGCCCTGCTACTACCTGGACAGACTCCCAGCCAATCAGGTTGGACGGGTAAAGACCGCCGGATTTAACGGCCCGGATGGAGCAACTGCGGTTGTGGACCGCCATCGGCTACGGACGAAACGGAATATCCGTGCCGATGAAAATAAAGTTGCACCGACAGCACCGACAAAAAACCCGATGGGCCAGTCGGTCCAAAACGAAAATGCAATGGCGGACCACATCAAGCCCACGGCCAACACCACCGACAAGACAAATGCTCTCGTCGGGTGCGATGAAAGGGTTTGGGCTGTGGCGGCTGGAACCACCAGTAGGCTGAAAACTAGGAGCGTGCCGACGACTGGCAGGGCCATCGCCGTCACGAGGCCGAGTAAAATTAGGAACAGCAAATCCGTCGTCCCTGCGCGAATGCCTCGCGCAACGGCCAGTGCAGGAAAAGCCGATTGCAGCAGCAGCGGACGATACAGGCAAATCACCCCGACCATCACCACGGCTGAGATTATCGTCACGGGCAGCAGGTCTGCAGAAGAAACACCCAACACCTCTCCAAACAGCAGTGCGAACACTCCCGGTCCGTATGCTTTTGTCATGCTTAAAAGCAAAGCCCCGGAGGCCATAAGCGTAACCAGTACAAGTCCCGCGGCTACATCTCTGCGTCCCAGCCGCTGAAGCTGCTGCAGCAGGGCAACGCCCACCGCCACAAAGGCCAATAATCCCCACAATGGCTGAATTCCCAGCAACTGGGCCGCAGCGGCACCGGGAAAAGCTCCGATGGGTAGAGCGTGGGCTGCAAATGCAGATCGCCGCAGCACCACAAAAAACCCCAAAATTCCCGCGGTGACGGCGATGATGGTCGCGGCAATCCATGTGTTGATCATAAAACTTGCAAACATGTCGTTTATCTCTCGGTGCCTTCCGGTAATGGTTCTGCCACCCTGACGCGCCGTCGCAAAAGTTGCTGACACGGAGCCCCCAGCAGATACATTGCAAAAATAATAACCACCACAAAAAAACTCACCGGCCAGGCATTGCCCGAAAACCAGTAGTAGCTTTCATAGGCCAGCCAGATACCTCCCCATACAGCGACAAGCCCCAAAATGATGGCCCACGAAATGGCAACACAAGGCCGCCGACTCACCCGCAAGGCCGCCGCCGCCGGGCCAATCAGCAGGGCGGATGCCAGCACGGAACCAACCGACAGTGCCGCCAGTGCCACCGCTCCCGCCAATGCCAGCAGGTGCAGCATGCCCACCCAGCGATTCGAAATTCCCCGCGTGGCCGCCAGTTCAGGGTCTGCCACACTCAGGAGAAGTGGCCGGTAAAGCACACTGACGGTTCCCAAACCTAGGATCGCCACGATGATTGAAGGCCAGATGAGACTCGGAGAAAGCGCAAACATGGAACCAAACATGACCGTCACCGCCGCCCCCGTGGTGCTCGTGGTGGTGATATCGAAATAGAGAAATAATGCAGATAGCCCCAAACCCGCACCTAGGACGATACCGGTCGCTACATCCTGATCGCGGACCCGCCGCACGCCCAGAAATTCCAAACTCATAGCCGCGATCGCGGCTATGCCCAGAAAACCAGCCAGCGGACTGATACCCAGAAAAAACGATGCGGAACCGCCAGCGCTGCTCACATCCCCCAACGCATGACCAGCAAAGGCGTGGCCGCGCAAAATGGTAAACACCCCAATCACCGCGCACACCACCGCCGCACAGCCGCCTACCAGCAGCGCTGTCCTCACCGGCCCACTGTGAAAAAAACTGAAGTGCAGTATGTGTGCCAGCCAGACCAGCATTTATACCCCCTCCGCCGACCTGGCGTCGGGCACTACATAGCACCCATCTTCCCCCTCACGCGGGCCGACATCAGGAAGCACCAGAAGTTTTCCGCCATGTTTAATGACAGCGACCGGGTAACCATAAAGGCGGCTGAGAGTTTCCTCCTGCACCACTTCTTCAATGCTACCGCTGGCAGCTCGACCTTTAGCCAGATAGACAATGCGATCCAGCAGCGATAAGAGTGGATTTATGTCATGGGCCGTTACCAGAACCGAAATGCCATGGACACGGGAGAGGTGGCCCAGCAACTGGGCCAATTCGCTGGCCGATCGAAAATCCAGATTTGCCAGCGGTTCATCAAGCAACAGCAAACGCGGTTGCCGAGCCATGGCGTGCGCTATGACGGCTCGTTGCTGCTGTCCTCCGGATAATTCTCCGATACGTTGGTAGGCGAAGCCTTCGGCCCCCACGGCACAAATTGCTTTATGTGCCTGTTCACGCAAGCGGCGGGAAAACCATCGCGGCCCAAGGCGGTGTCCGTCGCACCCCAGCAGGACCAGATCGAAAACCCGCAAAGGTAAGTCGGGCGCAAAATTTATCTTCTGTGGGACATAGCCCACCCAATCACGCGCTTTGGCTGGTGGCAGTCCACACACACGCACACGCCCGTGAGGTGAGTGCTGCAGCCCAATCAAGCTTCGCAGCAGCGTTGTTTTCCCTGCCCCATTTTCACCAATGAGTCCACAAAATTCTCCCGGGCCTATGCTGAAGGTAACGTTCTGCAGCAACACCCGGGTGCCAATTCGCACCGTGATATCCTCTGCCGAAAGCAGCGGCGTACCGGTTTGTTCCATAGAGCCTTTAACTATTGCTGCCGAATAGTTCGGTACGCGAGATTCCGCTATTGCCTCGTAATCAGCCCCGTCCCGCTTACCGTCTGAAGCGATCGATACTTTTTCGCGATAGGCCATCCGAGCCCTTTCCAATGTACCTGTTCATCGGTAGCCGCGTACCGATGATACACTATACGTCCAACAGGCTCTCTTGGTGCGCCATGTTACCGTAACAAGGCCACCCCGTAACCAAACGGTCGTCCAGCCACCATCCAGGAGCCTGTCCAAGTAATAGCAGAGCTGCGATGTGCCGAAAATGCTCCGGATGCAAGGCGTCGTCGCCGCTTCTTGATGCCCGCCAAAATCCATGCCGTCGCAGTCCCTGTTATTACTTGGACAGGCTCCCGCCCAGGGGCATTTAAAAATCGAAAGCCCCCGGACGGTTAGCCATGCTCTTCTATCTTAAGACCTTTGTCGAAATGCCTCGCGTCACGGCCAAGCGCATGGCGTGTACTTCTGCGAGCATCCATTTCTGGTAGGTGTAACCCGTGGGCATGGTCTCATAAACGCCCACTACCGGAATGTGCGATTTCTCTGCCAAGTGCAGGAATGAGGCCGTCAGCGGATCGGTAACCTGCTGGTTGTAGACAAAAACCTTGACCGCATGTTCGCGGAACAGGCGATTCTGAATGCTCACATCCTGCGGTGCCGGATCGGTTCCATTCATGATAGCGGCCTGCAGGTTCCATGGTGTCTTGATAATGCACCCGATGGCGTTCAGCATATAATCGCCTACTGGTTCTGTGACCGCCACGGGCGTGCCGCCAAATTCATCATTGAACTTGGCGATGGCTGCATACCATGGCTTCAGCGAAGCATCAAACGTTTTTACATTAGTATAAAAATACTCTTTATGTGCGGGATCAAGCTTGCTTAATGCGGCGGCAACGGCGTGCGCAACATTGGGCATCGTCAGAGGTTTGTACCAGAGATGAGGATTGGGCGTGTCGTTCGGCAGCCCCAGTACATGCTGTACCACGATGACCTCGCGATGGGCCTGTGGGGCGGCGGCCAAAATCTTCTTAACCCAGGTATCGTAGCCCACACCATTCCGCACGATAAGCTGCGACCGTGCCACCTCGATAGCCACCGACGGGCTGGCCTCGAAAACGTGAGGATCGGTATTAGGGTTGCTCACGATGGATCGAACGGCCACAAATTTTCCGCCGATTTGCGCAATGACATTGGCGTATTCATTTTCTACGCCGACGGCGCGAATTTTAGCCTGCACTACTCCCGCCACACCCAAACTGGTTATGGCCGCGGCCGCGAGAATGGCAGTCAATCGGCGGATACGCAAAAGAACGCCGCCGGACCCGATACGAAAAATTGATGTGTGCATAGCACAACCTCCTGTAACGCTCTCCATCGGCCGGCCGTTGACCATACGTTTAAGGCATATACGCACACGCGCCTGCCTGAATGGCCGCACCGACATCAAGCGACTTGAGGTTATACAATGTCATACCAATAGTGTCAAGCCAATGATTGTACATTGTTATACGGTGAAAAATATGCGACGCACTGCTGGTTGCGAAATTCAGCAGGACAGCCTGCGGGGCCGAGTCGCCAATAGTCGCCTTGGCCCAGTGGCCAACGCCAGCAAGCCTACGCCGCCGAGCAAAAGAAACCAGCTTGCCGGCTCGGGTACCGGCGATCCAGCCAAAACCAGTCCAAGTTCCGAATTGGGTTGGTCAATGGTCATCCAGCTAAAGGCCCCCGCGTTCGCTTGGCTTAAATTCACCGTACCACTGGGCTCGAAAAAATTCATCCCTAAATCGCCCGCAAGGGTGAGCATTTTGCCCGTCGTGGGATCGGTGACCGTAACATCCACAACTTCAACCGGCGCGTTTTCAAAAGTAATCGTGGTACCCTGCCTGGTTTGCAGCGAAAGTGAACTTAAATAAAAGCCCGCGGCCGTAAGCGAAGTTCCGCCCGCGCCTCCCAGTGGAATTGCAAACTGGTTGGGAACCACTTTTCCGCTGGCCGTATACACCAACACTGGATTGGATGTCCCATAGGTACCCGCCTCGTATTGCACGCCGATCTGGCTGGCCATCGCCTGTGAAATAAAGGATGCTTGGGCACCGGTATCCAGTAAAAAGCTGCCGGTGGCGGAAGCGCCATTAAATCCAATGGTAACACCGGGTGGGGCGTTGGTTTGGGTTTGGCCATTAAAGGCAGTCACTGGGTTTGGTCCGACAAAGGGATTGGGGGCATAAATGGGACCCGCTGCTCCAGCGGGCGTGGCGGTGGTAAACTGCTGAAACGATGCATAGCTTAATCCCACCTGATAAGTGGTTGGGACGATTCCCGGATTGGTATTAATTTGCGATGGGTTGTAGGGGGTCCCCGGTGTGTATATATAGGTTTGCGTTTCGCCCGGATTGTTGACGTTGGCAAAATTGTTGGCTGGGCCTAAATCCAGCACAGTTACTTTTCCATCCATCACCGGCATACCCATGATGTCGGTCGCACCGGTAAGCGAACTTGTCGGGCTGGGTTGCTCCGTAAGTTCCATCTGTGCCGGGCCGATGGCGTTACCGAAGGCGCTTATGGGCGGCGGCGTACCACCGATGGTCTGATCCGTATTTACGCTAAACGGTGCCGTAGATATCTCGTAACCGGTGGAGACATAAAACGGCGCCGTGCCGCCTATCGCTACATCATTAAATACGACATTCTGACCGTCGCTGGTGCTTGGAGTGATGCCCAAACCCGTCCACGTGCTGTGGCTAAGCACAATGCTGCTGGTGCCCGTATCCAAATAAGCCTGAATCACCGAATAGCCGCCGCTCGTAGTCAATACCTTTCCCGTGGTGGGATTGGTAATAATGGCGTTGATTTGTGGTTGGTCCATGGCTACTGGAAGCACGCCAGAGATGTCCATCGCTCGGGCCACACCCGATGGCGCAAGCGTAGCCACCACTCCAGCCGCCGCCAACGTTAAAAACCAAGCCAATTGAAATGTGCTGTTTCCGTGTGGTGCGCAATGGGTCGCCATGGATGTTTCCTCCATCTAAAAACCGCTTGCTCTGCCGACTTGCCTCCAACGGCTCGCCATTATAACGTGTATGGCGTCACACCGAAAGCAAAATATGCAGAAATTGCGGCCCGCGAAAATACCGCGATGGTATCGGGTCGAATATCGAGATACCGCAAGCCACCGGGGCATACATATCGCCCGTGCTTAATTACTCGCCTTAGCTTTATCCTTATTCAGGCGATACCCACAACGTCCATGTGCTCAATGTATTTGTTGGGCATATACTCTCGTAAATGAAAAAAGGTGCTAAAACCCCAAAAAACACCAATCACGATGACGGGAAACTTTCGCCGCGGATCGAAAATCGGCGTGCTCGCTTTGATTATGAAGTGCTCGACACTGTGGAGGCGGGCATCGCGCTGCTGGGCAGCGAGGTGAAGTCCGCCCGCCTGGGCCGCGTGCAACTTGCCGGTTCATTTGCCCTGATTCGTGGCCGCAATGTGGTGCTCGTCGGTTGTCACATTGAAGAATATGAACAAGCCAATCGGCTTAATCACGACCCCACACGCTGGCGCAATTTGTTGCTGCATCGGCGCGAAATTCGGCGGTTATCGCAGGCCTTAGCCAAGCAGCCTGGGCTCACCCTTGTGCCGCTGGAAATTTACTTCAAACATGGGTTTGCCAAGGTGCGGCTGGCGCTGGCAAAGGGCAAGACACAATTCGACAAGCGGCAAACCCTTAAAGACCGCGACGCCAAGCGGCAAATAGACCGGGCCCTGCGACGCAATTGATTTTGGCGACAGCGCCCCGTACCCGATTTGTCCGTGGGGCATCACGACCGTACGGCTGCGACATACTCTGTAAGCGCGGGTGCTAGACAATGTGCGGTCGGGTTTGCCCGGACGTATCTGGCTTTTTTCCTGCCGGTGCGATGGTACCACCGGCTGGGTCTGCGGTAAACGCATGCGGTGGGGCGCTGCTATCGCTATCGGCATGAGTCGGAGATGGTATCATCATCGCGCCACTGGACTTGGGGGTCCATGAAACTATACCAATTTTGAATGCCACGACCACCAAGCATCCTAGGAGCACCATGTAAAGCGCAATCGCCATGAGGGTGGATATGAGAACAATAATAAATGCGAAACCTACGAAGATAAAGGCGATCAGATAACTGAGAAGCGCAGCTTTTTTCACTGATAGTCCGCGTTTCAGCAAGAAGTGATGGAAGTGCCCCGCATCGGGCGAAAAAATGGGGCGGCCCGCTAATTTTCGCCGTACAATCGCCAAAAGCGTATCGAGCAGCGGCAAACCAAAGATAATGACCGACGCCAAAAACCAGCGGAATATGCCGTCATTGCCAAAAAGTAAAATCATGGCCCCGCAGACAAACCCCAGAAACATACTGCCCGTATCGCCCATGAAAATACTGGCAGGATTGAAGTTGAACGGCAAAAATCCCAGTACCGATCCCAAGAGCGCCATGCTGATCGTGATTCGTGCCGGATTCAGTGCCGTGATGCTCGTCGCACTTAGCCCGTGGGCCGCCAGATACACCGACAGCAGCAGATAGCCAATCGACATGATGCTGGTAACTCCGCTGCACAGACCATCCATGCCGTCCAGAAGATTCAGGGCGTTGCAGGCACCCATGATTACCACGACGGTGACCACAGCGCTGAATATGCTGGCAATAGTCACGTAGGTGTGCGGCATGAGCATTGGAAGGTTCATGATCCAATGGTGACGGATCAACGGATACATGATCATATTAGCCAGATCAATCCGCGGGCCGATAAGCCCCTGCCGGGTAATGCTCAGAAAGTACAGCAGTCCCGCACCTATAAACTGCCCCATAAGTTTCAGTCGAGGCGCTAAGCCATACACATCATCGAAGAGCCCGAACAGCATTACGGTTCCAGCCCCAAAGATTATGCCCGGAGGTACTTGCGCGGCCGTTACCATGGACGGATCAGGTGTGACTGGCCGGATGGCGGTGGAAACCAATATGCCAGCGAGCCAACCCAAAAACGTGGCCACGCCGCCCAGATAGGCAACCGGCCGCACATGAATTTTTCGATATCCGTCCGGTTCGTCCACCACGCCATAACGAATGGCGAGAAAACGCATCAACGGCGTGAGGCACAGCGTGACGACAAACGAAACCACAAAGACCGGCACGTACGGCTCAATGATGCTCACGGAAGAGTTGTATGCAGGCATCAACATCGTTACGCCGACCATCCATTCACTGAGACTTTAAGCTCGCTCACCCTCGCGGCGTGCCACACCACTCTGTCGCAGGCGCAACAGAGCAACTCGTCGATTGTAACGCCGGATAAGGTTAGTACCAACCTCATTTTTCGTAAAATCGAGTTCCTCATCACCGCGTTTATATCGGACATTAAAGGACAAGTGATGAGCGAGAGGCACCAGTATTGATTGAGATTTCACCGCCACAGAGGTGAAATGGCTCTGATTATCTAATTTGCGAATATTTGCCTGCGTTTCAAACCTTGAAAAATAAGGGGCGATAATATCACCTGGAAAATCAACTTCGGGTACGGGTTTTGAAGTACAATCCGCAACCAAGCGGGTGCAGGAGCGTTGTTACTTACATGAGTTTCGGATGGCATCATGGCTGAGCCCAAGGCGGCGACGAAACAATTTGAATCCGCCGTGGTCGCCAATATGGCTCGCCTGATTGGTCTGGCGCGATCCATGTTGGGCGGCCAGATACGTGATGCCAGACAAGCGGAGGATTTGGTTCAGGATGCTCTGGTGCGGTTGTATCAACACCGTGAGCGTTACGATTGGTCGGACGGCGGCTGGTCGCTGATGGCTAAGGCAGTAGCGCGGAATGTGATCAGTTGTCGGCGTCGAAAATTGGGCCAGTCTCTGGATGCAGACCCGGCCGCCATGGATTCCTTAGGTGAGGACCAGGACCCGGCTATCATCCCGATGACGCGTGAAGTAATTGAAATGGTGCAGCGGTACATGGCAAGCCTGCCCGCCAACTGGCGCGAGGCGATGGTTTTAAGGGAGCAGCAGGAGATGGGTTATCGAGAGATTGCCGACACCATGCGCGCCACTGAGGCGCAAGTTAAAACTTGGCTCCACCGGGGCCGGTCGCGGCTGGCGCAGTTGTTGCGTGAGCATATGATGGAGAAATAAGCACGCGGGTGATGAGCCGACTTATTCTGGAGGTCGTGGCGGTTGTGTACCACACGGCCCAGCTCAGACCTCTGGTGCGTATGAAAGCGAGTGCGATATGAAAAAGCCGATGAACGAACTAATTGCTTTATCGCTGGACGGCGAATTAACCGCCGACGAACAGCGCGAGTTGGATCGGCGGCTGGCGGAAAACCCGTCATGGACTGCTCGTCTTGGCCACGAAAAAGCTTTAAGGAACCTTCGTAAATTGGCATGGCAGTTGG
Source organism: Phycisphaera mikurensis (assembly GCA_022730455.1). Classification (GTDB taxonomy): domain Bacteria; phylum Planctomycetota; class Phycisphaerae; order WQYP01; family WQYP01; genus JAJZGD01. The sequence continues at coordinate 26,697 of DZDI01000013.1, forward strand.
ATATGCCGTCCGATGATCAAACGCAGCGGCAAACGAAGTCGGCGCTCGATGCCATGCACGAGGCCACTGCGGTTGGTACCGTAAGGATGGTTAGGCTTTTGAGAATAACGGCCGCTGCCGCCGTTTTGGCCCTTACGGCCGTGGGTGGTTTTATGGTTGGAAGAGCCAAGCCCATGGCTCCGGCGATGGTAACATCCACGCCCATCGTGGGTTATACGGTGGATATCACCATGCGCAATGGCTCACGTGTGTCACAGACCTTTACCACTTTCCAACAGGCCGAGAAATTTGTCCGAGCCTATCGGTTGGAGCAAAAACTCGCGCCGCCTGAATCAACGCTCAAGGTGCAGGTGGCCAGCGAAGGTATTTTTTAATTCATGGAGTTCACTTGCAGATGAACCTACGTATGCGACTCGCCACGGCAGCGGCCAGTGGGCTGCTCACGCTGGTGGTTCCTCTCACCGCCGCCGTTCGGGCTCAACCCCGCGCCACTACCCAATCGGTTGCCCCTCCCTCGATGCGACAGGCTGCCGCCTTTGACCGCGAGACCCGCCGCATGTACCAGTACGTGACACGCTCATTGGTGGAGGTGCATTTAGACCGCGATGTGACCCAAATGCTTCCACCGTGGCTCCGTCATCGCTTCGTCCAATGGGAGGAGCGTTGGGTGACAAGGCACCAATTTCGACCAAGGGGGCCAAGGCCCTTCGGCGGTCGCGGACCTTCAATTACCATTCGTCCCGACATGGCTCGCAGGCCGAACCCGCAGAAACGGCGCATAGACGCCGATTCTTGGCTGAGTCATTTGCAAAAACATCCCATTGGCCAACTCTTTCTTCTACAGCGCTTCTTGGTGATGAAACTCCATGCCTTTGGTAATCCCCATTTGATGCCGATACTCAAGGCCGTCCACTTGCGAATTGAATCTTACCACGGTGGTCTGCGCAACCGCGTGTATGGCTTAGTAACCGGCCAACAAGGCCATGTGTTGGTGCTTAGCGTTCTAGGTGCAGGGGCCACTGACAAAAAGGTAGCGGTTACGATCCCCGACGGACGGACTTGTACGGCTACAGTTCTGGGCGTGGACTTTCATAATGATATGACAGAACTTCAACTGCCGAAGGATGTAAAGGTGCCCGGCATAAGGCTCTCGCCACGCTGGCCAAGGCAGGCGGAAATGGTACTCGCCATTAACGGCGGATCACCCGGTATTAAATGGGTGCACCTCTGCGAAGCCATACATTGGCGGCATGCTGCACCGAATCAGCACGGCCGCCGCGTCGAGAATTTCCGCATCAACAGCTTTTTTCAAATGGTCCATTTGCCTCGTTTTTTTATAGATGTCAGGGGCCGATTGGCCGCAATATCCAGCAGCAATAGGGGGCTGGTGATGGGGGGTAAGTTTTCAATACTTCGGCAATTCATTGCAACCGGTTTGGCCACCGGCCCTCGCTTTGGTATTAAATACAAGCTCTTGCCGCCGCATTCAGCTTTACGAAAGGCATATCCAATAATCGCAGCCCGTGCTGCGGCCGAGGTGCAGATGGTCTTTCCGCATACGCCTGCGAAATGGGCTGGTATTAAGCGACACGACATTCTCTTGACGATCGACCAGATCCCCGTCGATCAGCTTCATGCCATCATTCAAGCTGCACGCCGCCGACCGGATGACATCCCCGTCACACTGCTGCGCAGTGGAAAGCTACTCCATTTGACCATTAACCTGTTGCCCCGGCGTCAGCCTTCTCCGCAACGCACCGCGCCATAACAAAATCCGTCGCCTTTGCGCTATAATGCCCGACGGAATATTGGCGTAAGTATGCTGGAACATGAGCGAAAATGACTGACCCCAAAACAAGCGGTTTTATCGACTGGGTGGAAGAGCACCGCGGTTCGCAATATTCCCTGCATCAGGAATATATCAACCCGGCGTTTGTCAAAATGCTTCAGGCGATTGGCTTTGACAAAAATTATACCCGAGGACAGGGGCCATACCTCTGGGATGGCCAGGGCCATCAATACCTGGATTTACTTACGGGCTGGGGTGTTTTTATGCTGGGCCGCAATCATCCCCGGGTGCGTGAAGTGCTTAAGGAGATGATCGATGCCGATAGCCCCAATTTGGTTCGTATGGATTGCAGCATTCTAAGCGGTTTGGTTGCCAAAGCGCTTGCCAGCCACATGCCCGATGGCCGCTGGCGAGTGTTTTTTACCAACAGCGGCACTGAGTCGGTGGAGGCGTCGCTAAAATTTGCCCGCGGCGTGACGGGCCGTCAGAAGGTAGTTTATTGTCACCATGCGTTTCATGGTTTGACTGCCGGATCGCTTTCCGTCAATGGCGCAACGTTTTTTCGTGAACGTTTTGGCCAGCTCGTACCCGGCTCCGTGGAGGTACCCTTTAACGATCTTGCCGCCTTGGAAAAAGCCCTCGCTAATGGGGATGTCGCTGCTTTCATTCTTGAACCGATTCAAGGTAAGACGTGTGAAGTGGTGGCCGACGGCTACCTGATCGAGGCCCAGCGATTGTGCCAAAAGACGGGCGCTTTGCTCATTCTCGATGAAGTGCAGACAGGTATGGGACGCACGGGCAAATGGTTCGGCTTTCAGCATTGGCCGGGAGTCGAACCCGACATGGTGTGTGTGGCCAAGGGGCTCTCGGGCGGCTTTGTGCCGGTAGGGGCCGTCATTTGTAAGGCCCACATCATGGAAGCGGTCTTCAATTCCATGGAGCGCTGCGTCGTGCATTCCAACACCTATGGCCAAAATGATCTGGCAATGGCCGCCGCGATGGCCAGCATCCAGGTGATTGAAGATGAGCATCTGGTGGAAAATGCCGCCGAGCTGGGTGAGGCGACAATTGTCCGCCTGCGTGAAATTGGTAAAACCTGCCCCTTTGTCACCGAGGTGCGGGGTAAAGGATTGATGTTCGGCATAGATTTTGCCAAGCCTGAAAAATCTATTAAATTACGCTTGGCGTGGGATGCACTGCATAAATTGAACTTCGGCGTATTCGGACAGGTGATCGTGGTGCCGCTCATGCAGAAACACCGCATTCTGACTCAGGTGGCCGGATATCATACCGAAGTTATTAAATTTTTACCACCTTTGGTGGTGACTCAGGCCGATATGGACTGGTTTCTCAATGCCATGGATGAGACCCTGGCTGATACACAACGTATTCCGGGCGCGGCTTGGGACACCGTGATGAGTCTGGCTAAAAATGTTCTTCGGCCTGGATGACGGGCGGTTGCGTTGAATAGGTATGTGTTGACCATCTATACTGAATTGCCATGCACCTGATCCAGCGGAAAATGCTTGCCTTCGTCCTGCTGGTGGTTCGTCATCCGCGCTGGGTCCTGTCGCTCGGACTGGCGATGACGGTCGTCGGCGCCTTGTTGGCCGTTTTTTTTCTCCCCATTTCGACCGATCAAAACAAGCTCTTTTCCGCCCGCGTGCCCTTCTTTCATCGATACTTGCAGTACATCCATGATTTTCCGGAAAATGAAGCCGCTTATGTCGTAATAACCGCACGTCATGGCCATTCGCCGCCACCCGCCCGGCAGTGGATTGCCGCCGCCAACGCCGTCGCAGACGCCCTGCGTCACCTAAAGACCTACGTGCGTGCCGTTGACTCTCACATACCCGTCAAACGCCTGGGGGCACGGGCCATTTGCTTTGCTTCACCCCGGCAGGTTACCGGGGCCATCGCCGCCCAACCGACGGTGGGGCGGTTGGCTCAGCTCTTTACCGGTGACTCCGTGCTAAAAAATAATCTATTGGGAAAAAATCGATTGCTCACCCTGCTGACGCATTTCCCTCATTCCCATTCGCAGGCTGACGGGTTTTTGCAGAGGCTGGCCAACTCGCTCCGCTTTGCGCTTTCTCATCCCCGCACGGACCACCGGGACGCACGCACGATTGCCCGGATTTTGGCCCCCGGCGTGCCATCCCCACTGGATAAGGGTTACTATTATTTTCCCTCCGCCAGCAACCCCGGCCGCTATGTACTGGTCATCAATGTCTTTCCCCGCTTCACCTACGATTCGCTCTCCGCCGTATCACTGCCACTGGAAAAAATTCGCGCCGCCATGCTCCGCGCTGCCGGCCCCTACACGGCCGAGTTCCATTTTGGCCTTACGGGACGCCCGGTACTGGCGGCCGATGAAATGCGCATCACCACACACGATACCAATTGCGCCGAGGCCCTGGCGATGACCGTGGTGCTGATCGGCTTGATCCTGATGCTTCGGTCGGTCTGGCTGGCGCTGGCCGCCGGACTCTCGCTGGTGGCGGCCATCGCATGGACTTTTGGCTTCGCCACCATCGCTGTGGGGCAACTCAATTTGTTATCCACCGTGTTTGTCATAGCGATGATCGGTATCGGCATGGACTATATTATTCAAATATTAGTTCGGTATCGCCATGAGGTACGTCGATATACCCGCCCGGATGCCGTATGGATGAGGGTGTTCCGATACACCGGCCCGGCGGTCGCCACCGCGTGCTGTGGAGCTTCAGCGGCGTTTCTCGTGGCTCTGACGACACACTTCACCGGCGATGCCGAGCTCGGACTCATTGCCGGTGGTGGATTGCTGTTTTCGCTCGTGGCGGGCTTCACCGTCTTGCCGGCCATGCTCATCATCTGGCCGCCTAAATTCAAACCCGTGCCAACGGCCAGACGCTTCGCCCATCACAAGCCTCCACCGAAGGCCAGTCGGTTTAAGTTCGCCGCATTGGCCGTGTGGCTCGCGACCATCGGGGCACTAAGCCCGTTTGCGCTCCATGTTACGTTTAATCCCAATCTCCTGAAGCTGCAGGCACGCGGCTTGAAATCGGTGGAACTTATAAAAGACATGCCGTCATGGTACGCCGTCGTACTCTCGCATCACCCCGAAAAATTACAGGCTTTGCAGGATCGTCTAAATCGCAGCATTCGGCCCGGTTCACAAATCGCCTCCACCAGCAGTCTCTTTGACGCTCTCCGCAACCAGAAGGTTTTGGCCCGGGGTAGCCGCATATTTTCCAGCATCGATTGGCATCCCCCTCCCGCCTTGAGTGCCGCGGACATCCTCCCGCTTTATATTGCCGTGCAGCAGCTCGCAGCGACGTTGAACGTCCGCCGTCATCCACCAACATCCGTGGCGGCTCTTGAGCAAATGGCTGCCGTACTGCACCATATCAAACCGGCGCTGGCCGCCACGCGGCTTACAGCATGGCAGCATCAATGGATGCTTTCCCTGCAACAATTGGCGGCCAAATTATCGCCACCGCCCATTGACCCAATGCAATTGCCTTCGGCGGTAAAAAATCATTTCATTGGGCGATCTGGCGTGTGGGCACTCTATATTCATCCGCGTTGGAATTTATGGATAAACCAGAATCTGCGCGATTTTGTCCACACTCTCAGGGGAAAGAAAATGCCCAGTGGCCTCCGCACCCACGGGCTTGTGCCGGAGAATATGAATTTGACGGGCATCGCTCCTCAACTCTACGATTCAACACAATCCATCAAACAGGCTTTTGTGCAGTGCACCATCTTGGCGCTCGCGCTGGTCATTGTGATCGTGTTGCTGGACCTGCGAAACGTAGGGCAAACCATCCTGACGGTCGGCGTGCTGCTCCTGGGGCTGCCGATGCTCGCGTGTGTTATGGGCCTCCTGCATCTGGATTGGAACTTTGCCAACTTTTTCGCCATGCCTATTTTGATCGGTGCCGGCCACGAATATGGTGTATTTATGACGCACCGATATCGCGAGAGCCTGCACAACCCGCGCCGTGTCTGGCGCTTCTGGGATGTTAGCGAACGAGCCTTGTTGATGTGTGCTTTTGTAACATGTTCAGCCTTCGGATTTCTTGCGCTGGGGCGCGATCGCGGCATCGCGAGTCTGGGTTTGGTCATGACTATTGGGATTGCGTGCATTTATCTCGCTGCCATTCTGGTCATCCGGCCTATCTTGGTGTGGCGGCTGGCGCATAAAAATGTTTATGCCGATGTATGTGACTGGGACGATGAGGTGTAATGGCGCGTGTTTCGGTTAATATAACCCCGGTTTTGGATGACTCTGGCAGTGGTAATGGGTGAAATACATGACGAATTCAAACGTGCAGCGTGTGCTGGTAACCGGTGCAGCGGGGTTTTTGGGGTCGCATCTAACCGATCGACTTCTGGACCTAGGCCACGAAGTCATCGGTGTGGATTCCATGATCACCGGATCGGCTGACAACGTCGGCCACCTTACAGGTCACCCGAGATTCAAATTGCTTACCGCCGACTTGGCCCGTGGTTTACCACCGGAAATCAAAGAGCAGACTTTTGACCGCATTTGGCATTTGGCCAGCCCCGCCAGTCCCGTCGGATACGTCAAACAGCAGGTCATCACCCTTAAAGTCAATGCCATCGCTACGATCGAATTGCTTGAATTGGCGGAAAAATCGCACGCCCGGATATTTGTGGCTTCAACCAGCGAATGCTATGGCGATCCGCTGGAACATCCGCAAAAAGAGACCTATTGGGGAAATGTTAATCCCGTCGGGATGCGCAGCATGTATGACGAAAGTAAACGCTTCATGGAAGCGGCCGCCATGGTATATCACCGCGAACGCGGCGTCGATACCCGGATTGTCCGCATCTTCAATACCTACGGCCCCCGGCTTGCGGTGGACGATGGCCGCGTGGTCGTGGCGTTCATTAAACAGGCACTTCACGGCGAACCCCTTACTGTGCAGGGTGATGGGACGCAAACTCGGTCGCTTTGTTATGTAGATGATGAAATTCGCGGTTTTCTCCTCCTGATGGAATCTCCGGACTATCACCTGCCCGTTAACATCGGCAATCCCGATGAGGTTTCAGTGATGCACATTGCTGAAGAAATAAAAGCACTTTGTGGTTCCAAAAGTGCCATTCAACATGCCCCCTTGCCGCCCGATGATCCGCGCCAACGTTGTCCGGACATCTCCCTGGCCAAATCTTTGCTGGGATGGAAACCCACCATCAGCCGACGTGACGGCTTACTGCGAACAATTGAATATTACCGCCAAAAACTGGGCATTTCAGCCGCCGTATAATCCCGACCGGCGGCGCTGGCTGATATACCTGCTGACAGGTTACACATTTACCGGGCTGCACTGGAGGCGTCCGGCGTAACGCTGCATCTTGGTGCAGCTCAAATGGCTTCTGATCCCGTGGTGCCGTCACTGATACGGATCACGGACTCCAGCGGCAAAACAAAAATTTTACCGTCTCCCACCTGCCCCTTGCCATCCACGCCCGTACGCGCCGCTTTCAGAATGGCCGATATCGTAGGCTCCACAAACTGATCGTTGACCGCAATATCCAACCGCACCTTGCGGATCAGATTCACCTGCATCGCCTGGCCTCGAAAGTATTCCGTATGCCCTTTCTGGCGGCCATACCCCTGCACGTCGCTGACGCTGAGACGAAAAACCTCAACTTCGCTCAGTGCCATCTTGATGGCGTCCAAGCGGTAAGGTTGAACAATTGCTATGATCCACTTCACAATAAAATCCCCCTGAAAGCCACATGTAACTCACACACCGGGCCGCGATAACCGTGCGTTGGCCTGATTAAATTAACCGCTTTCGTCTTTTTGGCCAATATACGCCGGCCTCCAGTCGAGCAGGCGCCTAAAGGGCGTCGGGCCCGGATACCCCATCACTGATCCGCAGGGCGGTGTCGATGGGCAGGATGAAAATTTTACCGTCACCCACCTGCCCGCGCCCGCCGGCACCCGTGCGGGCCGCGCGGATGATAGCGTCGGTGACCGTCTGCACCTGTCCATCGGCAACGGCTATGTCCAGTCGCACTTTACGGATGAGATTGGTTTGACTCGATTCACCGCGAAAAAACTCAGTATGCCCCTTTTGTCGCCCATACCCTTGAATATCAGATACTGTCAATCTGAAAATTTCCGCCTCAGTCAGCGCTAATTTAACCGATTCTAGGCGATGAGGTTGTATGACAGCAATAATCCATTTCATTAATTCTGTACCTTTTTCATCGTGAGAGTAAATTCAATCCATCGGTATTTTCACCGGATGGCTAACCGCACTACCTATCCTGCGCTACTGGCCCTGCAGAATACACACTTTCGATTCTACAGGTAATTGCCGCGTTATAAAACGAAAGCGGCTGGGGATTATTAAATCCCCAGCCGCAGTGAGCAACCATCGCAGTATGGCTTGCAGTCAGCAGCCTGAACTTCAGGCGGTAACCGCACCTTCGCTGATGTCGTCTTCGGCTAGGCCGTAGGCCTCTTCGCCGTGCACGGCCGCGTCGCCAACACGCAGTTTTGTATCCGACATACGCAGCGGCACCACCAGCTTGATGAGATACAGCAGCACGGTAGTGACCACAATGTTCAGGCCGATAATAAACGCAGCACCGACCAGCTCCAGCCAAACCAGTTTCGGATTCCCGGCAAGTAATCCGCCCGGAGTGGTCAGACCAAAGGCTGCGCACCCGATCTTGGTGGCAAAGATGCCGGTCATGATACCACCCAGAAGGCCGGCAAAGCCGTGCGTATGCACAACGCCGAGGCAGTCGTCAACTTTCTTGAAAATCGCCAATTTTTTACCGAGGATATTCATCGTAAACCACGGTATGGTGGCGCAAACGACGCCCACCGCAATGGCGCCATAGCCATTGACCACACCAGCACCAGGCGTGATGCCTACCAGCCCGGTGATCATGCCATTGACCGCACCGAGCACAGATGGCTTACCGTATTTTACGTAATCCAAGAACATCCAAACCAACAGCGCCATGGCGGTGGCGACGTTGGTGTTCAGCACGGCGGCACCAGCATCGGCATTGGCCGAGTACGGGTCACCACCGTTAAAGCCGTTCCAACCCAGCCACACCAAACCGGCACCCGCCAACACCATCAAGATGTTGTTGGCGCGGAAGTTCTCGCGGTCCTGTGGTAAACGAGGTCCGATGATCGCGGCAGCGGTAAATCCGGTTACACCCGCAGCCAAGTGAATGACATATCCACCCGAATAGTCAATGACTCCCATTTGACCCAGGAAACCTCCACCCCACAGGCTAAATGCGCCCACGGTGTACGAGAAGGTCATCCACAGCGGAACAAATATGATCCATGCCATAAAGTTCATACGGCCAAAAAGCGATCCGGCAAACAAAATGACGGTGATGGCGGCAAATACAAACTGGAAGTAAACCATCGCCGACATTGGGAATCCGGCCGTCGCCCCAGCGGCAGGAATGCTTGCCTGGACGAGTTCGTCAGACATACTCGCGACGGGCCCAGGGTGACCCAGGAATGGAAACCACTCCGGGCCGAAGCCCATGTTGTAGGCCCAGAGCAGCCACACAATCAGGACGGCAGCAAAGGCGTAAAACACCATAAATGCCGAATTGATGGCCCATTTTTTCTTCACCACGCCACCGTAAAGAATAGCGAGGCCCGGAATGCTTTGCATGCCGACGATAGTTGCAGCCGTAAGCTGCCATGCCGTGTCGCCGTGCGAAAGCCAAGCCGGAGTGGCCCAATTGATAGGGGCCGGGGCGCTGGCCGCAGGTGCCGCTGCAGTGGCGGCCGCCACTACCGGGGGTGCAGCCGCAGGTGCTGCCGGCGCAGCCGTCTGAGCCAGCAACGGGCCGGCTACCATGGTGAACATCAGCAGCAAGCCGATGCCAGCCATCCATTTCATCTTTCTGGGTGTAAACCATTTCGTGGGACGCATGTAAAATTCTCCTAAATTAAAATTCAACCAGATACAAACCACTGACGAGACTGACTTTCCCGCAACGCACGGGTTTCAATGCAACTCTCTTTTCATTTCACGATGTCCAATATCACCTCCTTCATCAAAACCCGGGGCTGGAAAGCCAATACTCAATTGGGCACATCGGTCGGGTCGCAATTCGTCCAATGTAGCCAGACAAAAAATAATGTTTTTATCAGGAGAGTCGCGGTAAATTCGCCGACTGCACCGAATATGGTTGAGATGTGGCAGCGATGGTTCGCCACGCTGAAACCACCGGCATATTGCTTAAAAAATGGGCCCATTCAAAGCGTGAACTTGTCGGAGGATCAAGTGGTTCCCGTCGCGAACTGACAACCGCATCCACGGTTTGATATTTTTTACCCAGCATGACATTGGCGGCCAACAAGCAGTCACCACGATTGGCTCTGTGATGCAGTGTGAAAGCGTCAATAGTGTCTTGCCGCATCTTATTCTGGGTGCCGCCGCCCACTTGGCTCCGTAAGGCCGCAGCCGTCATCGGTGAATGCAAAGCCAATACAGTGGTACCTGCCGTGCCCACGCCATGTTCGTCACCATGAGCACGCGCTACCACGACGAAAAACACCATCGTGCAGGCCACCAGCAGAATCGCGTGGAAGGTACTCAGTGGGAGTGAACGCAGCAACACAGTGCCGTCACTTCCGCCATATGGAAGCGGTGACACGCCCCGGCATATTTTGCGCGCCGGTTTCACCATTCTGATTTTGGTGTCACAAGGTTGCACTGCTCAGGCCCTTTCAAACTCCCGGCCAAAAACGTATTTGGCTGATCGGCAGGGATAAGTCGCAATTGTTGTGCCAAAGCTGCGACTACCTTGGTGCCTGGCTTAGCGAATAGCTCACAAATCCTTAAAATTCAGGCATCTTGACGCTGGGCGAAATGGGCGTTGGCCAATTTGCGGGCGGATTACATATGCCTGAAAACTCATCGCTGAACCTATTTTTTGAATTGTTGCATACTATTTAGGCAATCGGGTTGGATATTATGAAGTGAGACCACGGCCATAAGCGCATAACATCGTCTTTGTCACGCCCATGGATTTCCACCAAGATGAATCACGCCCACCAATTTGATCCCACATTTGCATACTTAGGAGTCTGTCCAAGTAATAGCAAGGCAGCGATGTGCCGGAAACGCTCCGGATGCAAGGCGTCGGGCCGACGGCGCCTCTGGTGAAGATGAGTCGTCGAGGCCCGAGAACGCCGCAGACTGCAAAATCGATTTGGCACGCCAATTGCAAGTGTATACCTGAGGAATGGCCGGGAGTGGAGTGTAACTGGTTCCTTGGCCATTGAATAGTAAGTGAGGTTGTGAAGTGTTCATCGCTCCAATAAAGGGAGGTTTGTTATGAGTCCACTTCCGTTTAAGGTTGAATGGTCCGGGCCGTCTCCATCTGCACGCAAAGTTAGGCAACGACTGCATCCACTTGTATCGCAGACGGATGCGTATGGGCGCATATTGCGGGTGGGTGAGTGGCTGCTGATATTGCCATCGTGCATCTTGGTGATCTTGGTTCTGGTTCAAGCCATCGCGGGGAGGCCCACCCAGTCGAAGCCGGAGATCAAACAGATTGCCTCAACGACTCTGTATCCGAAGCCAACGTTGGTGACCGTGCTGGCCGTACCCCAGACGCCACTGCTTGATATTGTGGCACAGCGGCCATAGGCCTCATCATCGGCATGAATGATACCACCGGTTGTATGGTCGCGTTTTCTGGCTTTCCCGTTCATAGCCCAGCCGGGATTCATAGTCAGCCGGCGTGGCGTTTGCGGCCAACCCTGCAGGGCGGGGGCTAAGGGGCCGTGGGCTTTGTCGC
>DZDI01000092.1 GCA_022730455.1 Phycisphaera mikurensis
TCCATGTCGTTTCGGCCAATCCTTTGAACCCAATTATCTTATCGGACTGATTGTGTGCAAAGCTCAAATTTTGTAACCGTTCACGGGTAAAAGTGGCGAAATTTGTTAAATAACCGATGTTTTTGGCGGTGCAGGCCTATTTTAGGTTTGTTTTGTGCACATTAGTCCTATAATATCAGTTGAATTCCATTTCTTTTGCCATTTTTGGCCCGTGAACGGTTACCAAATTTTATGCCTAACTTTTTTTATGGGAATTTATTTGCATTGCTTTCGGGGGGGGTACACTTTGCATATGGTTAGGATCGTCGTGAGTCTGACTGGCAAAAAGGCCGTGAACGGTTACACGTCCGTATTGTTACGGATGTGCCGCAAACCGCCCGGATTTGGCGGTTGATTTTTCCCAAAAGGGAGATTGGAAGGTTCACATGTTCACCTCTTTAGTTTCACCCCCATCTCGTTTCCACAAGGCCCGCGTCGCATCGCTGGCCGCTGCGGCTGGCGCAGCCTTGGCCCTTGGCCTCGGTTCCGGACTTGCCTCCGCAAGCACCGTCAATATCATTGTTAACGCCGTAGCGGGCGGGTCGCAGGTTACGGCCGGCTCCGGGAATGGAGACAGCCTTACCGTTGCCGCCCACTCGGATTTCTTGGAAGGTCCGGAATGGTCAAGCATCAATGTAACTACCAACGCCGGTGCGGCGGGCGCCACCGATGCCACAATGACCGCGGATCTTACCGGCTTGGAAAGTGCCGCTGGTAACCCCCGCACAATTCTATGGACCATCATCGGTAACGGATTTTCTTGGCAGCCGAATGCCCAGAATAAATTTATGCTTACTGGAAGCTATTCCGAGTCGTCCCCAACCTCGGGCGATAGTGTTACCGCACAGGCTGGCGGCAACGAGCGCACTGGGGTCGAAACTTCGGGCGGTTATATAGATTACGCCTCGGTGACAACCGGCTCCATCAACACCTTTGCCACGAGCTCCGGGAATTTTCCAGTGGAAACAAGCTTCAATACCGCCCTAAGCCCGCTGGCCAATGGTTATTATGCCCTTGTAATCCAAGGAACCACGACACTTGCAGGCTCCGCCAGTCCCGTAACGCTGGACCTGACGGCAACCTTGTCCAACGTACCCGAGCCTTCCGCTGGATGGTTGCTTGGCGGATGCGCCACCTTGGCCGTTCCGTTGATTCGCCGACGCAAACGTTTCTCCGCGTGACGCGAAACCGTAATCGGTTCCGAATGACCGGAAAAGCCCACAGCGGGTCGAGATGCATCCTGCTCCTTGGCCGGAAACGCAAATTGGCCTGATTCCGGCGAAGTCAACCAAGGCAATGGAAACTAAACGGGCCGGGCGCGGGACACAAAACCCACCCGGCCTTTTTTCTTGCCCGCAGCGACCAACCCGCCCCGTGATCGTCTCGCCGGACGCACGCGTGGGTGGGGCGCCTCGCCCAACAATTCAGAGTGGAAATAGCGTCCCGCCGCTGCGCGGTCAATCCTCCCGCCGGCGATGAACAATTTCCCCGCACCGCCCCGGAGGGTGAGCCACAAATGCCCGGCATAAAGCGCCATAACTGACGTACCTGAAACTAATTACAGCCGTACATCATTTTGACCGATAATGCCAACGGGAAGTGTTATGAAATACGTCCGCAGCCTTACTTCAGCGAATCAACGGTGTAGTGCACTGTACTGGATGGCTTGTGTTGTGGTAAAATCACACTTAGCACTAACGCTACGTCGCGCAACGGCCGATACATTGCTTGACGACAACATCTTTGGTTCGGTGCGTCCGACATTTTGTTAGCTGGCCAGCCTTGTGGCCGATTTTTGAGTTCCTCAAAGGCAGGCTTTTTTTTTATGGCACAGCCAATATACAATTCAGTGGGCAGCGGATTAATTGACAAGGCAATGAATAATGGAAGCCGATCCGGATCGAAGGCGGGAATCGCCGGCCTGGGTCCCGCGGCCATGGTTTCGCAATGGGAAGAGGATGGGTGGAGGCAGCAGCGTACGCCCGGCTCCTACGAATGCTGGACGTTTGATGTGCTGGACGCCTTGGGAAATGGGGCGTCCGTCAGCTTCTTTGATGGACTTTATTTCCACCCCAAATATCTTCGAGAAGAAAGCCGATTTTACCGATCGGGATCGCATCTAAGGGTCAAAAATGTCCGCCCGCAATCGCTGGCCAGTTTTTACCCCGCCGTTGCGATATCTTTATTTCAGGGAGGGCGCCGCATCGCGCACGCCGTCAACGTGTATCCTCCCGGTTCATTTCGCGGAGAACAAGGCTCACCGGAGGTCGCCATTGGACCCAACCGTATCACACTGCGGCAAGACGGTACGTTCGGCTTGCAGATGCGGGCTTATCCCACAGACCGATCGATGGCGGGCCCCAAGGCCCGATTAGACCAGATGATGTTTGCAGAACTCACTTTTCGCCCAAAGCTGCCGGGGGTTTTGCACAGCCAGTCGCTGCGACCAAACGTGGACGATGGGGCCCGACATACATGGGTGGTAGCCGCTCCTCTATGTGAAGTTACCGGGCGAATACAGCAGGTCAATCTTCGCGATGACACGCTGGCGCTCGATTTGCCGGTGCAGGCGAACGGTTTTCATGACCATATCTTCGGAGGGTCAGGTATTTGCCGCCGCATCAAGCGAATTATCCGCGGTCATGCGGTTGGAGATAATTGGGCCATCGCGTGGAACCACGCGGTTGGAAATCGCTGCGACGGGCAGACGGATTCTATATGTCTTTTTGAAACAGATATGCAGCCACTTATTATTATGCACCCGCAAGTGGAAGTCATTCAGCGGAATACTTCGCATTTTCTGGTGCCGTATCCTGCACAGTTGAGCATGCACGGAAGCGATTTGCGCGGCAATGCCATTGAATTATTGGTAAAGCATCACGACGTGCTGGAGGCAGGCCCGGGACTGGTTCGCAGTACCTGCTCCGTGCAGCTTACCACGCGAGGCAAAAATCGATTTATCGGCATGGGATTGCTGGAAACCAACTCCACACGCAGTGTGGGCTTGCCCATCATAAGCGATTGGGCATCGCGGTCTATTATTCGAATTGAAGCGGACGATCCGCTGTGGCGACTCTGATCACCTCTGCAGCCCCAGGTCATGGGCGGGTGATCTCTTACCCAAAGCACAGAGACGGCGGAGGACAAGCACATGGGGCCTGATGCTGCCAAGATAGTGGCTCGACCAACGTGCCCATCAAGCCCAAGCCATATTGGCCGGACGCCGACTGAATTTTTCCGCGCGGGTGAAAACCCCTAATTCAGCACCGAAAGCCTGGTCTGATATCAACTTGGTCCACTGGTCTAAATCCCAAGACCCCATCGGGACGCGCCGCGTAATAGCCGCCGTGACGCCTTGGTCCGACGGATAAATAATGACAGCCAGATTTTGCCGGGCGTGCAGGGCCAACTTACGCTGCAGGGCATCGGTATCGACTGCCAGCCCGCCGCGCGTCTTTACCTCCAATTGGGGCTTCGGTGTCTGGTGGTCGCTCCCCAAGCTGGCCACGGCGCGACGCAATCGAGTCTGGTCAAATGGCTCAGCCACCAAGACCTCAAAAACACGCAGCGCTGGATGCGTAATCACCCGCGGCCCGGTGGCATAACACGCATCACGACTTACCGGAACAAGACCGGCAGCCATGAGAAGACTGGGAGCCAGGCCGGCACGCGTAACGGCCCCTGCTGTTTCAAATAGAAATTGTCCCAATTTGCCCGTGGTGCGCTCAGCATTCCCAGGCGACCCGGTCAGCCGCCACTTGAGATCACCGTTAATTAAGGTCGCCGTGCGTGGGCCAAGTTGCAGTGCATCGCGTGAGTGTCCCAGCCAAAGTGTGCCCTCGACGACATGGCCATCGACTGCGATCAGTTCCAACGGAGCGGCGGGTAGAAAGGCAAAGTCGGCGGCGGGACTGATTTTTATCGCCGCCAAGCTGCAATGGTGAGTGATTGCCGCAAGTCGCTCAAGACTTGGAAAATATTGATTTGCTCCGCGTCGACCGCCGGTACGGCGTGCGGGGTCGGCATGGACGGCAGTTGATCGCGGTAATCGGATTACATGTTGGTCAATATCAGCCTGAACCACTAGGTGCGGCAGTGACAGAGTCTGCAGATTGCGGTGGGCCATCCACGCGCGCGTGGGCGATAGCTCGATGGCCATTAGAGAAAATTGCCGGGCCAGCGCGATTGCGTCACCACCAATACCGCAGCCGATGTCCACGGCCATGGTATTTGGATCAGCGACCCGGGCCAACATAGCAGCCTTGTGCAGGGCGGCGGGCAGCGGCGTTGCTTGTTCAAGCGCTTCCGGGAGGGCATAGAAGATGGGAGCATGGGTTTGCAGTAATTTGAATTTTCCTGTCAGAGCCCGGCGCGACATCTGGCATATCGTAAGTGCGGTCCTTGCTGCCGGTACCGACCATTGCCGCCGCAGTTGTGTCAATATCTGCAAGTCAGGAAGGCGATTTTCGATTGCCGCAGCGGCAGCCTCCAGCAACGGGGGATTGTGGATAACTTCACGCAGAAGTATCGGCGTAAGACCAAAATCCTCCGGCAGGTAAGCGGACGCCATCAGATTCGCACCTCACAGCAGAGTTTTGAAACTGCCCATTGGGCATAAAGTTCAGGTAAGGTCAGCCACGGTAACCGACTGGCCCCCCACCGCAAAGTGAAGAGAGTTTTTTGTCGCTTTAGTGGTTTCACTTAATGAATAAATAACAGTTTTTCCATTGCGCTTATTCACGATGCAATGTCCCATCCGCAGTAACCCAAGATGATGACTCACGGTGGGTTGGGGTAAGTCAAGTGACGCGCAAATATCGGTGACGGTAAACTCTCCCTGGCTAAGCTGCGTAAGTATTTCAAGCCGTGTGGGATCAGAGAGTAACTTGAACAAATTGCACAATTCGGCGACTGCCTCACGTTGCAACAATTTAGACGCCATATGGTAACTCCCAATGTACATTGTATCATTTCGCGCAGGGCCAAAAGACTGCCGGTTACGCCAGACAACGGAACCGCCTGTCAGGCCAGCCAGTTTCCCGCGTCATCACTCGGGCATGATCCCGAGCTAGAACGCTGATCAATCCGTGGTTATTGCCCACTCACCAGAATTTACTCCCTTGCGGACGGCAGACTTCACCGCTCCACCGAGCGTTTCTCAAAAGCGCCCGGTAGCGCAAATTCGGCGTTTGAAGTTTAGATGTATTTGGGCTTGTGTCAACCCGTCCGAGTGTTGCCGTTTCAGCAACAGTTGGTAGTTGCGGATAGTTGGCGATGCGCATCTGCCAGGGGATCGTCGGCATCCGCACGATCGCCGCACAGTCGCATCAGTCCAGTATAGAGCATCGTTGAGTATGGCCGTGGTCGCCTTACTGCCGTATACTCCCGCACCATGAAGTACAGGGGCATATGCATTTTCGGCATGGCGACGGCAGTCATATGGCTGGGCGGCTGTGCCTTTGTGGCCAAGCCTAAAATGAATGTACCGGCCCGCCCCACGGCCGCTTGGGTGCTCAAGCACGGTGTATGGATTCCCGTGGTTAAAGCGGGAAACACATCGCCCGCCGGGCGGGTGGCAACTATGATTGCCGAATTACACGCCAATGAGCCCTACCGGGTGATTCATCAAAGCAAACAATTTCTCAAACACAACAAGACCGATCCACTCATACCGCAAGTGTTACTGCTGCAGGGCGACGCTTACAACGAAGTGGGCCGAAAATATCGGGCCCTGTTCCCATACGAGGATTTGCTGGACAACTTTCCCGGCAGCCCTCTTTATGGGCCATGCCTCGAACGGGAATACAACATTGCCTGTGCCTTTCTGGCGGGATACAAGCGTAATTTACTGGGGATGAGAATCATACCGGTCACGGGTGATGCCTTGCGGTTATTGCGTCGAATTCAAGATCGGCAGCGTGGCTCGCCATTGGCGGAACTCGCGGGTATTCGAGTCGCAGATTACTACTACGCGCAGGGTGAATTCCAGACTGCACTGGATTCTTACCGTAACTTTGTGCGCCGATATCCATACAGCCAGTTTGTGATCAAGGCGGATATCCGCGAAGCTCAGTGCATGCTGGGTTCATTCAAGGGCGTGCGATTTGATCTGACGCCGTTGCGCAATGCGGAAGCTAAATTAGACTCCATCATTCGGCATCATCCGCGGCTGGCTCAAAAGTACCAGGCCAAAGCATTGGAGGAGCGTATTTATCAAGTAGAGGGGAAGAAAGAATTGCTGATAGCCCAATTTTATATGCGGTTTAGCAGGCGCGGTGCCGCCAAGTTCTATTTTCGCCGGGTGATCAACGGTTGGCCGGAAACGATCTGGGCCGTGCGGGCGAAACAGGCATTGATTAATAACTTTGGAGTGGGTACGGGTCAATGAGATTGATGGTTCGACTGACATGCTTGGTAACGCTCATGCTTGCCCTGGGAGGATGCGGATACACCACGCGATCGCTGTACAGTTCAAGTATTAAAACGGTAGCAGTGCCGATGTGGCGTAACCAGACCTTTCGGCGTCAATTGGAATTTAAATTAACCGAGGCGATTGATAAAAATATTGAAGCCCGTACTCCATTCCGCCTTGCACCGCGATCCACTGCGGATTCAGTCCTGACCGGAACGATTGTATCCGTGCAGGAAAATGTGCTTAACAGCAACTTTCAGACCAATTTGCCGCAGCAAACTCAGGTGACCATCGCCGTCAATTTTACGTGGCGTGATTTGCGAACGGGCAAAGTTCTGGAAGTTCGCAAGTATTTTGCAGCCTCGGCATCGGAGGTACCCGCCATCGGAACACAACTGTCTGATGCCGAGCAGGTTGTCATTGAGCGTCTGGCGCGGCGGATTGTTGATTCCATGCAAAAGCCTTGGTAATACAGCGGTTGGGCAATAGGTTAAAGCGTAAGACTTCTGCACATATTTGAGCGGTCAAAACATAAGCAGGTGAACAACAGCATGAACGTAACCATCGTCGGTGGCGGAGTGATGGGGATGACCTGTGCATGGCGATTAGCCCAACGCGGGGCCGAGGTCACACTGCTGGACCAAGGAACCTTGGGCAGTGGCGCCAGCATGGCGGCGCTGGGCGCGTTGTGGCCATCGTCTGTTCCCAACCCCGGACCACTCCAGCGACTGCAGCGTGAAAGCCTATGGCAATATCCCGAATTTATTCGGGAATTATCCATCGCAGCCGACCGTACAGTAAACTACCTGCGCCGGGGTAAACTGGAACCTATTTCATCGGAAAAACATTTAGCGCAGTGCCGACGAGAAGTTGAATTCGCAACTCATTACTGGCCTCCGATACCGGAGTCGGAGGAATTACAACCCGCCATGCAGATTCTCAGTCCAGACGACGCCCTCAGGCTCGAGCCTGAGGCTGCCGTGAAGGAATGGGGTGCGGTCATCTGCCACCGCTCCGCCCAGGTGGATGTGTCCGATTTACTGGCCGCGTTGCGATTGGCATGTAAACGAAGCGGCGTGCATATAAGAGAAAATGCAAAGGCGCAGGATGTAGCCATAGACACTGGACGCCCCAGTGTGAGCTTGGCAAACGGGCGGGTGGAAAGTGACTGCCTTCTGATATGCGCCGGGCACGGGGTTCCGAGCATATCGCAAGCGTTCCCATTGATTACACCCGTTAAAGGGCAGGCGTTGTTGATGCGCAGCAATCGACCTGTCATCGGACACATCATTAAAAACGGTGCCCTATTTTTAGTGCCGTGGCCGGATGGTCGCATTCTGGTTGGATCCACGACTGAACCGGAAGCCGGGTTTGATGTTTCCAACACGGCAGCAGGTGTGGCGTTTTTAGCGCACGGTGCAATTGAAACATGCCCCGCGCTGGCAGGCGCCAGGATCGAATCGGTTTGGGCTGGACTCCGACCCACTGGCCCAAAGCGCCAACCCATCTTGGGGCCACTGCCCAATTGGCCTCGGGTGTTTATCTGCGCCGGGCATTTTAAGGTCGGCATCGGAATGGCACCACGGTCGGCAGACATAATGACGAGATGGTTGCTGGGCGGTGATATTACACCCGACGAGCACCAATTCGTTCCCGGAAGCGCCGGCGCCGCGGCCACACACCGCTCGAAAACGAAGTAGGGCTATTTACCCAAAATAAAGTAGACGACTGGAGTTTTCGCGTAGCCAGGTAATCGCGGCCCGCAGGGCCTTGCCTCGGTGGGATATTTGCGATTTTTTTTCGATGGTCAATTCGGCTGCGGTGCAGTTTATATCCACAAGGAAAAAATAGGGGTCATAGCCGAACCCACCACTTCCACGTGGTGGAATAAGGATTTCACCCTCCATTCGGCCGGTGAACGCCGCCAAAATGCCGGTGGGGCTTGCGATGGCAATCACGCAAACGTAGGCAGCCGCATGGCGCGATTGCGGTTGGCGCTGAAGCTCGGTCACGAGTTTAGCATTATTTTCATCGTCGGTTGCACCTGAACCCGCATAACGGGCACTGTGCACGCCCGGTGCGCCACCCAGTGTCGCCACACAGAGCCCGGAATCATCGGCCATAGCGAAGGTACCAGTATGCCTCGCGGCGGCATGCGCCTTTAAAATGGCATTCCCGATGAAGGACGGCTGATCTTCAGGCGGACTTTCATAACCGGGGTAATCGGAAAGTGACGCAACACCGATATTCTGAATTCCACCGATCTGCCATTCATGACAAATTTCACGTATTTTTCCGACGTTTGTGGTTGCCATCACCAATGACGTTACAGGAGACATAAAAATGACACCGCCTCGGCAAAAAAATTGATACAACAAACCATGCCTGGTTGCGTTATACACAACATGCCCATTATCGCCTCCAACATGCAGCCCGACCAGAGTGGCAGATGCAGTTCTGAAACGTCTGGTTGTGCCGACCCGCGCACCGCGGCGGATGCGCCCCCGTCGCGATGGCCGAAGATATTCTTTTGGACGGGATTTTTGGGTATTTTTGCTTTGGGCGCGTTTCTGCGATTCTGGCGGCTTGGCGAACAATCATTCTGGTGCGATGAGGTTGCAACACTCGGAAGGGTATCGGGGACGTTTGGCAATCTGCTGCAGACGCTCAGGGGACAGGGGTTTCCGTGCGGGTGGTATGCGCTGCTGTGGAGCTGGGGCTATTTTTTAATACATTTGGTACACATGTCCACAGGATGGGTGTTTACTCCGTCGGTGATGCGGATACCCGGGGCCTTTCTTGGTACATTGACAGCGCCGGCGGGATATCTGTTAGCCCGGCAATTTATGAATCGCCGGGCAGCGCTTCTGGTGATGCTGCTCTTCGCGATCAATCCATTTTTAATCTATTACTGCCGTGATCTGAAAATGTACGGTGCATTTTACTTTTTTGTCACGCTGAACGCTGCGCTGTATTTATGCTGGCTTCGCGGCCGCTGGTGGCTATGGTTCCCTCTGTACGCGGCGAGTGCCGCAGCCATGATCATGACGGATTATCTGGGATGGCTATTTCTTGCAGTTGAACTCACATGGATGCTGTTGCGATCGCGCCGTCGTGGATTGGATATGCCCCTTTTTGCCTCCTCGCTGGGTATTGATGGAATATTGACATACTGGTGGTGGCATTACCACACCTGGTTTTATCAGGGGGTATTGTATCACCATACCAAGGGTGGAATTACCTGGGTAGCGCAGTATTCCCGCATAGACCTGCGCACCATCATGGGCCAACCCACCATCAGTCTGTTAGGCTTTTTATGGCCTACCTATCCACCAACTGTGAAAGTTTTAGATTGGTATACCCTCGGGCCGCAATTCCTCCACCATCTGGCCACTCGGGGCCTGCCATATATTGAACACCTGGAATTGGGTGCCGCGGTGGTGATGGTAGCGGTGCTGGTGACGGGCTTATTTCCATGGAATTGGGTGCATGGAAAAACGATCAAGCCGGCCTCGAGCGCTCATGCAGAACCGGCAGAGGACCGCCAAGGACGCTGGTGGTTTGTCGTTCTTTGGCTGGTCATACCTGGCATCATTTTTGGATTGGGGTCATTGCCCAAATCAAGTCCATTTTCACTTTACCCGCACTTTATCATATGGTTACCACGGTACATGGGACTTATGGCTATCGGTTGGATTATTTGGTTGGGCTGGTCTATCACGCGCCTGCCCGGCATCGCAGTGCGGGTGATTGCGGGAGTTTTTCTGTGCACCATCATGCTGGCGTCGGCGCTGACCAATAACTTGATTTGTCGGCAGGAACCGTGGGCGTTTGTGAATCGGGCGGTGATGCATTACTACAATCCCAAAGACCACTTGGGGATGTTTATTGCCTACTCTATAACCAACCATCCGCTGGACGATGCGGCCGTCAGCATGCTGCAGGTCATGCACATGCCGCTGAAGTCCTATCCGGGATGGATTTTCCCCAAGGCGCTCTATTGGCGTATCCCGCGGTTTGCGCTGTTACCGGATAATCCGAAGCCATGGCAAAATATTGCTAAATGGGCGTATTACAATCGGGGATTAAAAACCCTGGTTTTTGCCGACCGCAATGGCGATATCCATAAAGGGCCGCTATCCACATCGGCCATTGATAAATTGCTGGGGCCGGATTGGCGGCTCGTGTACCGTAAGCAGTTTATCTGGTACTATCAATGGCACTATTATTTTGCATCCACTTGGCGGGTACGGGTATGGCAACGGATTTCGGTAAAATCTAAGGCAGCATCAAAATTAGACAAACGCTCGGTGAAGCGCGGTAACGCCCACCCGTAACGGCACGTATTGACCAGCGGCGCGATACCATAGAAGACGCGGCTTCCTCAGCCGCGCCACCCGGCAACACCCCCACGACCTTAGAAGGCGGTAATAAATAAAGGTAGCAAGAAGGTAGCAAGTATGTCTTAACGATTGGGGG
>DZDI01000234.1 GCA_022730455.1 Phycisphaera mikurensis
TTGATACGCGGCATCTGGTAAGAGGGCAGGGCGGACTGCTGTATCAGGCCTGATGTGAGAAAAACGCTGTTGGCGGCTGCGGTGTCTGCCGCAGCCTTGCTGCTGATTGTCATCCTGTTCGGGCCTGGATACCTCACCAGAGCAGATGCACCGGTCCAGGCCGATGCAGTGGTAGTCTTTGTCGGGCCGGGTGATGAATTCCGTTTCAAGGAAGCCCGCACACTGATTGCCGAAGGCTATGCCCGTTATCTGATCGTTCCGGCCTATGGCACGGTCAGCCGTGCTACTAAAAACGGCGGGTTTGAACCGCTTGTGGCGGAACCGCGCAGACGTACCGTAACGGTGAGAACACCCCCGGCTCCTGGTTACAAGTCGTACGTGGAGAATACCCACATTGAAGCGATACTGGCCAGGCAGGCTTTAGACCGGCTGGGTATGCGCTCGGCCCTGTTGGTCAGTTCGCCGTTTCATACCCGTAGGATCGGCATGATCAGCAGCAGGGTGTTCGGTAAAGACTACCAAATCAGCATGATTCCCAGTCGCTTCCAGCCGCAGTTGTCAGTTGTTGATTGGCTTGATAGGGATCGCTTGGGAAAGATAGTTACGGAGTACACGAAGATTATCTGGTTTCTGCTGTATCAGCCGTTTGGACGAACGTAGCGTTGGAAAGGATTAGTGTTTTGAATGAACCGGTTACGATCAATGAGTGAAGGTAACATTGGTACTTCTTACCCTGCACCCATCTACGGTCTGCGGATATTAACAACCAGAATACTTACAGAACTGTCGGTATGAATAACAGTACGGCGTTGCAATCCTCGTTATCCCTAGCCGGTTTGAAAGAGCGGCTTAAGGCATCACCCATTGCACACCGTCTGGCGCATGGTGCTTTCTGGAATCTGGTTGGTACGGTTCTGGCGCGCGCTCTTTCAGTGGTTGCCTCCATTGTGGTTGCCCGGATGCTGGGTAAGGTGGGTTTTGGTGAGTTGGGGATTGTCCAGAGCACCTTGCTGAATCTCAGCGTTTTTACCAGCCACGGGCTGGGCTTGACAGCCATTAAATATGTTTCTGAATGCAAACGGACCGATCCTGCACGCGCGGGACGTATTCTGCTGCTTTCCGGCGTTGTTGCCTGTGGTGCTGGTCTACTGTTTGCTCTTGTTCTGATAATTTCCGCTCCGTGGTTTGCTACCAAAATTCTGGCGGCACCTCACCTGACCAACCTTCTTCGGCTTGGTGGTCTGGTGGTGTTTTTTACGGCCATGAACGGTGCTCAGAACGGTGCGTTAGCTGGATTTGAGGCATTTAAGCGGCTGGCACAGACCAATCTGATCGTTGGGTTGCTCAATTTTCCACTGATGGTTGGTGGCGCCTGGTTCGGCGGCTTAGAAGGTGCGGTATGGGGTTTTGTTGCCAGCAATGCCGCCGGGTGGCTGATAACCCATCGTGCGGTTCGGTTAGAGGCGCGAAAGGCTGGAGTTTCATTTAACTTTAAGGGGATTTGGGCGGAGTTTCCGGTGCTCAGAGGGTATAGCCTGCCGGCCTTGCTCTCGTCGGTTGTTTACGGTCCTGTGGGGTGGGTCTGTAGTGTCATGCTGGTGAACCAACCGGACGGCTATCCCCAGATGGCGGTGTTCAATGCCACTACCCAGTGGTTTGCCATGGTGATGTTTGTTCCTGCCTTGGTCAGTCAGGTTGTTTTACCGATGTTTTCGGAATCGATTGCCAGGCAGGATCACGAAGGATCACGGAAAATTCTGCGCTTGAGTGCCGGTGTCAACACAGCTGTGGTGGTGCCGCTGGTAACAGTGACATCTCTGCTCAGCCCCTGGATATTGTCGCTGTATGGAAAGGGCTATGCCGACTACTGGCTGACTTTTGTGGTCGCACTGGCAACAGCAGGTGTCCTGGCGCTGGTTTCCCCCTGGGCCGAGGTTTTGAACGGGGGTAATCTGCAGTGGGCCATGTTCGGATTGAATCTGGCGTGGGGGGCGGCTTCTCTGATCAGCATGGCATTCCTGACAGGATGGGGAGCTTTAGGCCTGGTGTCAGCCCGATTGGTGGCATTTCTCGTCAAAGGAGGTGCTACCGTGGTTATTGCCAACCGGATGCTTAGACGATTAGCATCGCCACACCGTGCTGCCGCTGCCACGGTTGAGGTAAATTAATGAGTCCGTTGGTTTCCGTTGTCATACCTCTGTACAACAAGGAACGCTACATTGGCGAGGCTCTGCAATCGGTGCTGTCTCAGACGGTTCAGGAGTTTGAGGTTGTGGTGGTTAATGATGGTTCAACCGATGGTGGCGCTGATGTTGTCAGGCAGTTTGCTGATTCTC
>DZDI01000235.1 GCA_022730455.1 Phycisphaera mikurensis
TCCCGCCGCTCCTGCTGCTAATTCCTGCAGTACCTTCGTTGGCTCGAAAGACTACGTGTCTACAAGAGACATTGCCGCGTGAGTATGGCAAACCCGAACAATTTCCCTATTCGCCTTGAACAGGTATTCTTTACGCGGCAGATCGTTATTGCCGTGAGTGGTTACGTTCTGCCAAAGGATGGGGACAGCGCCAAGGTTCTGTTGCCGACAAATACTATAACCGTGCATCCGGTCCCGCAGCGGCCCAATGCCTACGCGGTAACAATGCAAACTATCTTTAACCCAGAGCAAGACGTGTCTGCTCCTTACTCCGTAGACATGGAGTGCCACGCGATATTTGTCGCGAAAGAAGGCACCCCAGAAGAAAATGTACAGACAGCCTTGACTATAACTGGTCATAGTGTGGTTTTTGGTGCTATTCGTGAAGCTGTCTACTGGATGACAGGCAGGCAGCCCTACGGACCGATGCCGCTTGGGCTATCAATCCTGCAGCCCGTTTCTCCGTCTTCCGAAGAAAATTCATGACTACCTATACGTTCATGCAAAACTTCTAAAACTCTCCACGAGCTAATTTTTGTACCAGAAATTCCCAAGGGCCCCAGTGTATCTCTGAGAACAATCTCATGGGGGTTTTCACAATAGCAGCGCCAGCCAAAGAAAAACCCCTGCATCCGAAGATCAGGGGTTGCGGGGTAGGGTCACATCTGATTACGGTTTCGCATGTGTCGCCATCTCGGTAAGCGCCACGGAACAATTACAGGCATCTTCCTGACCGCGCCCCGTCGTCTGCTTGGCGGATGGATCCCCCCTACTGCATGGATTGCCTTCACTTCCGAGCGGTGCAGGGTCAATCTGCCGTGGTCTTCATTAACGCTTTGCAGGATCAGTTCATTGCCACGCCAGCCCAGGAACTCTTTGACCATCTTCCGCCCGTTTGCGCATTGCACGACCGCAAACTCTCCGACTTGCGGCTCGGAGTTCGGTTCTACCATGACGATCCACCCGTCCCTGATCGCCGGGTGCATACTGTTTCCGTGTACTTTTAATGCGTAGGCGTTGGTCATAACAACCTCCGTATCGTGAAGCCTGAAAGACTCAGGCGGCCAGGGGCTCAAAAGTGCTATAGGTGCACCGGACGTATTTCCCTCGCGGGTATTTTATTCCGGCCACCCCCGGCCATCGAGGACGAGCCTATTGCTGAGCAACAGGCATAAAAAAGCCCGCAAGTCTGACGGGGCGGAGTTCCGCCTATAGGTGTTTTGAGCACCATGCATAGAGATTAGTCGCTGTATGGATGCTGTCAAGGTTTGCCCTGACGAGATCACCACCAGGGCGGCAACAAGGGCTTATCCGAAGTTGTAGGCCAATCCAACCATGCCGCGTACCTCGTTGATCGTGGCCGATGCGCTTACAGCCTCAAGAGGATAGTTGTAGGAAGCGTGATACCGATCATAGGCCACACCAGCAAACGCGCTGAAATGCGGAGTGAAGGCAAGACACCCTTGGCGCCCAACTGCAGAACACCGGATGACGGCGGGTTAGAAACAGTCCCGCTCCCGTCAATGGTATTTGCGCTGGCATTAGCATTTACGCCGGCAAGATAACCAATATGCGCATCAACATCAAAAGGGCCTCCGGTATTGGTGACAAGCTCGACGCCGCCGCCCAGGGCATTATTACCGTAGGTGGCATTACCGAAGCCATTAACCCCCAGCTTGAAGTCAGCATATTGATAGGCCAGGTAGGGACCGACCGCCACTACTGGCGTCACAGCAAACAGCTTGCCCAGTCTGGCGTTAAACTGCAGAGAGTGTCCATTCACAGAAGTAGAGCCGCTGGCGTTGTTGTTATTGACGGTCCCGGATCCTCCAGAGATGGCAGCACCGGCAGCGTAGTTGAACCCCAGATGCACAAACCACAGGTTACTATTCACGCCGTTTGCGAAGACGCCAATGCCGCCAACAGTATTGCCTCCAGACGCGGATGCGGAGCCGTTCGGATCTGAAGCGGAAACAGAGGAGGGTGTACCAACTACCTGGCCATAAATGCCAATCACGTTTTGCGTTTGCCCGAATGAGCCGGTCATACTTGCGCCCAGGGCATAGACCGGAAGTAGAGTAAGAGCTACGGCTACAGCTACAGCTATTTTATTCATTGTGAACCCCTTTGGTTAGATAAAGCAGCAAAGGGGTATTAGACTATTTTCTAATTAATGCCAGCCATGCATTGTATTTTCTCCGCTATCCGCTGCTGAGCCACCACGAAAGACACCCATGGAACCCCGCATGACCATGGATAATCCCTTTATCCAAATTTCAGATTAATTTCAAGGCG
>DZDI01000236.1 GCA_022730455.1 Phycisphaera mikurensis
GATGGGCAGGTAAGCGAAACGAAGTGAAGACTCCGAAGCGAAGCGTGCCCATAAAATTACGAATTATGATAACGCGGAGCAACGAAAACTTGCTGATGTTGCTCTCCCTCATTCGTAATTCGTAATTTGTAATTCGTAATTTCTCAAGAGAGATAGCCGAGGATGGTCTCGCCTGCCCTCACCTTCTGACCGACCGCTATTTCGAGCTGGGTCTGGGTGGGGATGTACAGGTCAACCCGCGAGCCAAAGCGAATCAGGCCAAAGCGTTGACCGCGTCGCACCTGATCGTCTGTCTCCAGCCAGCATACTATCCGGCGGGCGATAAGTCCTGCCACCTGGACAAAGGCGAGGCGGTGGCCGCTGCTGCTGCGCAGGATCGTGGCGCAATGCTCATTGTGCATGGCCCCACGGTCGCTGTCGGCGGAATAGAATTTTCCAGGGGTATAGATGATTTTCTCAACCGTGCCACTGACCGGGATCCGATTGACATGGACGTTGAAGACGTTCATGAAGATGGAAACCTTGTACACCTGGCCCAGAAGATACTGGTCGTCAATGATCTTCTCGATCAGGATGACCCTGCCGTCAGCCGGTGAGATCAAGGCGTCTTCGCTGAGAGGCCCGATACGTTCAGGGTCACGGAAAAAGCAAATGACAAAGGTCGTGATTGCCAGTGCCGGCAGGGCAAGAAGATCGTAGCCCAGTACCGCGATAATCAGGGTGACAAAGGCGCTGAAGGCGATAAAAGGATAGCCTTCCTTGGCAATCGGGATCTGTGGAGATGTCATTTCTTGCTTGCTCTGGCCATGGCGATAGTGCCGGTACGAACGATCTCCTGAATGCCGATAGGCTTCAGGATGTCAATGATGGCCTGGACCTTGGATGCAGACCCCGTAACCTCAACCGCGTAGGATTTGGGGCTGACATCGACGACCTTGCCGCGAAAGATGTCAATGACCCGCAGGACTTCGGCCCTGGTCTGGGCCTCAGCCTTGACTCGGATCAGAACCATCTCCCGCTCAACGTATTCGCTGTCGCCGACATCGGTGACCTTGATGACATCGATGAGCTTGTGCAATTGTTTGGTGATCTGCTCGATAATGGCCTCGTCGCCACGGGTGACCAGGGTCAGGCAGGAGATCGAGGGCTCAAGGGTTTCGGCAACGCTGAGGCTTTCAATGTTAAAGCCGCGCCCACTGAACAGGCCGGTGACTCGCGAGAGGACGCCCGGCTTATTTTGAAGAAGTACGGAAATTGTATGTTTCATCTGATTATCCTGTGCAAAATATGCAAAATATACAAAATATATAAGTCGTCTCGTTGCAAAGAGAGGAATTAGACTAAAAGCATTTCGGTCGTCGCCTTGCCGGCGGGAACCATGGGGAAGACGCATTCTTCACGGGCGATAACAAAGTCCATGATGACGGTGTTGTCTGTGGCCAGCGCCTCTTTGATGACCGCTTCAACCTCGCTCGTCTTGGTGGCTCGTAATCCGACAGCGCCATAGGCCTTGGCCAGGAGTACAAAGTCGGGAGTGACCTCCATGACGGTTCCGGCATAGCGTTTATTATAGAAGAGCTCCTGCCACTGCCGCACCATTCCTAAATAATTATTGTTGAGGATGGCAACCTTAACCTGCGTATTATATTGCCGCGCGGTGGCCAATTCCTGGATATTCATCTGGATGGAACCATCGCCTGCAACATCGATAACCGTTTTATCGGGGAAGGCCATCTTGGCGCCGATGGCAGCCGGCAGGCCATAACCCATGGTGCCGAGTCCGCCGGAGGTGGCGAATTGGCGAGGCTTGTTGAATTTGTAAAATTGGGCCGCCCACATCTGATTCTGGCCAACTTCGGTGGTGATAATCGCATCGCCGCCGGTCAGCTTGTCAAGCATTTCCACAACATACTGAGGTTTAATGACCTCGCCTTCCGAGTGGTACGTCATTGGGTGCTTTTTCGTCCATTCGGCGATGGTTGCCAGCCAGGGCTCATGGCTGGCCGTTACCTGATCGCGATTGAAATCACTGGCATTGTTGAACCAGGTATTCATGGCCGAGAGGGCATGTTTACAATCGGCGACGATAGGGATATCGACCTTGACATTCTTGCTGATCGAGGTGGGGTCAATGTCGATGTGGATGATGGTGGCGTGCGGGGCGAAGGCGTCAAGGCGGCCGGTGACCCGGTCGTCAAAGCGGGCGCCGACGGCAATCAGAAGATCGCTGTTGGCAACGGCCATGTTGGCGGCATAACTGCCATGCATGCCGAGCATTCCCATGGACAGCGGGTCGCTGCCGGGGAAACCGCCAAGGCCCATCAGGGTCATGG
>DZDI01000237.1 GCA_022730455.1 Phycisphaera mikurensis
CGCAAACACCACCCGCGCCACCCGCGCATGAATCATCGCCCCCACACACATCGGGCACGGCTCCAGCGTCACATACATGGTCGAATCCGGCAGACGGTAATTACCCACCCGCTTGGCCGCATCACGCAACGCCAACATCTCGGCGTGTGCACTGGGGTCATGCGTACCGATTGGCCGGTTCCAGCCCTCGCCGATCACCTCACCATCACGCACTAGAACCGCCCCCACCGGCACCTCGCCCTCGGACTCGGCGCGTGCGGCAAGCGTCAAGGCATGGCGCATCCAGTTGGTATCATTCATTTCAATACTCACTTCATTGCAGCTGCATGTGACAGCATATACGCTACCTGCGTGATTTCCCTTCTCATCGACTCTAATGCTTTCGTAGCTAGCTTGCATGTGTTTCAACACGCAGAATGTTTTGAAGGTTTGTAATTGTCGAGTACGCTGACAATCCGCTTGCCGGACAACACCAACGACCGCTTGAAATCACTGGCGCGTGGCCGTGGATTAAGCGTGAATAAACTTATGGAAGAAATGAGTGCACAAGCACTGGCCGCATGACATACGGAAAACCGCTTCCAAACTTTGGCGGCTCAGGGTGATGTGCAACGAGGATTGGAAATTCTTGATCGTTTGGATATCTGCACAAAATCGACCAATCCTTGAACTGTCGCTGGTATCTTCGCGCTTGCGCCTTGTTTGCCGGGGTTGTTGCAGTTATAACATATCTTCACCTTATTAAAGAGATAAGCCGATAATGAAAAATTACTTACTTCCGTACATTATAAATTGGCTACACAATAGCTTACCCTGCGACAATTATGTTAGCGCATCATAATACAGAGGCAATCATGATTTATACTGCTAAAATTAACGGTAGCTCAGTAAGTATCTACAAAAATGGAGGGCATTACGCCACAAAGGGCGGCTGGGGAATTGATGCAGCTCAAGTCATGATAGAAGGCGATTTTTTAATATGCGTCAAGAATAACGGAAGAGTAAAAGTAACACGTGTTGACAATACCCACGGCGGCGAATTTGGTTCTCTTGACTCAGCAAAAAAATGGATTAAACAGCAGGCATAATATGATGACAAAATTTAGTTGCACAGCGCATGTGCCGTATAAAACATGTTGGGCACTTTAGGAGCCGCCATGCCAATCTTGTTTTGCAATGTCGGGTGGATGAACCACTACAACGGTATTGGCAGTGACTCAATCGAACGGGGCGGAAAATATAACCAGCACTCAACAGGCCACGAAGTCTGCAACTTCAGCAACATCGTCGGCACTCTTTACGGATATGTCCAACCTACTGGCCAAATCAAGATCGAGAAATTGGGTGCCGGTAAGAAAGATGATTCCGTGAGTGGTGTCACCGTGGTTTGGACAGCTGGGCCTGAAAGTGGTGGAACTGTCGTCGTCGGTTGGTACAAGGATGCGACGGTCTTTCGCGAAGCTCAGAAAATTACAAAACCAAGTGCAATTCAGAAGAAGAACGGCGTTAGCACTTTTCGAATCAAGGCTCCAGCTGATAAGGCGGTATTACTTCCAGTGGAGCAGCGAGAACTAATGATTCCGAGAGCAGTTAAAGGCGGAATCGGCCAAAGTAATGTCTGGTTCGCAGATAAGGAAGAAAGCCAAGAAATTGTGAACCGCGTCACTTCACTCATCAATGATGGGGTTATCACCGCTCTCCCTGATGTCGATCAGAGCCAGTCCATTCTTGAAGGCAACCCTCGTCTCGTCGCACACCTCCGGCGTGAGCGAAATTCGACGATTGTTAAAGCCAAGAAAGATGCAATCCTCCTAGCCACCGGAAAACTCTGCTGCGAGGCATGCGGATTCGATTTCAAAGAGGTGTACGGAGAATACGGCGATGGGTTTTGTGAGGTGCACCACCTTAAGCCATTGGCCAAGGCTGATGGAGTCGTGAAAACAGAATTGGGTGATCTGGCAATTGTTTGCTCAAACTGTCACCGCATCATTCATCGCACCGATCCGATGCTTTCCATTTCAAAATTGGCGAAGCATCTTCAGCGCAAGCGTTTCCAACTCGGCGATCCACACGGACGCTGCGCGGGCTTTATCGCGCAGCACCGGTGAGCCTCTCCGTTAGGCTTTACCCCAACGCTCACTTCCCACCCATCATCCCCGGATCAAGCGACTTTCCGTTGACAGTCATATTGCCCTGGGCGTAACTGAGCGCCGTCGATAATTGACCGCTTTCGTTCAGGACATGCCCCGCCTGAATCATGGCCGCCAGCATTTCGGTCTGTTCAGGCGTGAGGTTTTCCCTGAGCAAAACTTCCGGCAGAGCAATCTGCG
>DZDI01000093.1 GCA_022730455.1 Phycisphaera mikurensis
TAGGCGTTATACACCGGAAAAAAGCAGTCCGGTGGGGAATGTGGATCCGAGCGGGTTCTGGTACACAACGGTATTTGGCCCGCTGGGCCCCTATTACCTGCCGAGCCTCGGCGGGTGCGTAATAGGGTTTGAGCACATCGTGGCGCCGAGCTGGTATAACGACATCTTTGGCACACCACGCATACAGACGTATTACACCTATTATCCTCTAAATTCGGGAATAACGTGGACGCCCCAGAATTGCAGGCCTGGCTTCCCGGGCCATTGCTTCACGGACAACGAACTTGAGCAATTAGAGATCGAATACGCCCACGCCACCTTCGTCGAAGAGGGGCTTCAAGCCCTGAGGGCCACACAATACACCGAAATTGAGGATGGTTTTTTTGGCATAGGCAGCGCCGGGGCCGGCGGTGTGGGGCTCGACTCAATTTCGGCGGGCATCTTTGGTATTGGTGGCGTGTACGGGGTATCATATTGAGCCTCGCGCCGCCGGTTAATTTTATTGGGGGGTAATGGCAGATGGTGAACCAGACGCCGAGTGACAAACCTCATGGTAAACATCATCGTGTCTGGCAGTTATTTTTCGTGGCAATGATCTCAGGCATTTGTTCCTGCGCTGCGACGTGGATCATATTCCGAGAGATGTCCAGGGCCTCACGAATCTCGGAGAGCCTCGTTCGTTACAACCGAAAATGGGAAGCCCAGGTATTTTTCGGCCGGGGAGGGTCGGCCCAAGCCGTCGTTGACCACAAGATATTCCTGGCGTTGGAGCGAGCGCGGGGAGGTAGCATCGATCGACCAACAGTATGCTCCGCCAACCTCGATATCAACTACGCCCCGGGCGGATACCCTCGAAAAGCGGCCCTGATGATTTTCTGGATCGGAGACCGGCCCGACGCTGACGGGATTTTGCTTAGGCTGGATACGCGCCACCAACATTTGCGGCGGGAAATCCCGCTCGGCTGGTGGCGAGTTTCTGCCAGGATATCGTCGCGAAGCGGCGTGGTTTACGTCGCGGTGGTCATGCTACCAAAGGCGTGTTTGTCCCACCTGCCCCCCAAAGGATCGGTGCAGCAGCCCCACGCTGCAGTCGCAACCGCACTGAGGGGCAAACGTACCTCCCGCTGGTACCGACTCTCGGTGGGGCGCCGAAAAGGTGGCACCCACTACTGAGAAAGGTAAGGGTGCGAAGTGACCATTTTTCACCGCCCGGAAAATGGCTTTCGTTGCATGGGCTTGGCGCTTGTGTGTGGGACATTTTGGAGTATCGCTTGTTCCGGGCAGACACGGGAAGGCCGAATACCACTGTACCCGAAAGACGTGCCCGCTAAAATAGCGTTTCTGCGGGCTTGGTTTCTCCGAAGTCAATTACCCTGCTGGATGGTACACTTTCTTCCTGGGGGGAAAAAATTAGCCATCCTCGGGCCGGATGGCCCGCTGATAATTTCCGCTGGCAGTGTTGGGGTGGGCAGGTCACTGGGCTCGCCGCCAACAGGCTGGCGCCTGAAACGCCCGCAGATTTACGGGGCCGTTTCCTCGGATGGGCGATATTTAGCCACGGTAATCCTACAGCGGCCACGACGTGCGGGTTACGGAAGTCGGCAGGCAATCGCAATATGGGACATCGTGAAGAGAAAGCCCCTATCGCTGCTCATTCCACCCGATACGGTTACCTCGCTATCGGTGCCGGTATTTTCGCGGGATGGCCGAATCCTCGCAGCTGGATGCCAGATCGTAGATCGCGGACCGCAGGTGTTAATTTGGAACGTCCATTCCGGCAAACTTCTTTGCCAGCTACACGGCAGTCGTGGGTCTCTTTCAGGTTATGTGCCGCAAGGTTTGGCATTTCTGCCAAATCATCGCTTGGTTGAGTCAGAAGGAGGGTGGCTGCTTTCTTGGGATTATCAGAATGGCCATCTGTGTTTCGATGTTCAGGTATGTCACGATGATGTTGAGCTGGGTCCCATTGCAGTGCTTGCGAAGCGACGACAGATCGCCTGTGGCTGGCTCGGCGGTGAGCCGCAGCCAACCATCTCATTATGTAATTCAAACACCGGACTACCAATACGCACGATAAATGTGACTGTTCCCGGCAAGCAAATACGATTTCGGTATATGGGGGTGTGGGGTATACAGGCCGTTGAAAATGGGGATGCCCTGGCGCTTGCCGTAACCAATCCATTCAGTAGTATGCCCGGGCGGATTGTAATCTTAAACATCGGGAGCTGTCGGGTGGTGGCGTCGTCGCGCAGGGTGGTTGGGGGCTGTTACAGGCTGTCGGTTGCGCCCAAGGGTGATATCTTGGCCAGCGGAGGTTTTCTGGGTGTACGGCTTTGGAGCCTTCAGGGCGTGGTCCAGCCAAAATAATCGGAAGGGCGCTAATTTTTACCTCTGATCTTGTCAACCTCAATGCGACGATTTACCGCGGATTTTTGATTTTATCCTATCTTCACGTCACAGCCTCCGCCAAAACTTCCATGGGAGAGGAAGGGGAACCGGTGGGGGTTTGGGGGCGGGGCTTGGGGCCTGATGGCCCGCCCCCAAGGGCTTTGACGCGGAATGATTCGCCTCTTTGTACGGCGACCACCGGCAGCAGACCGGCGTCTTTGAGCATGCGCTGCTCGCCCGGCTGAAGCCATACAGAACGTATCCGGCGTGGAATCCATCTTGGCCCTGCGAGCCATGTGGATGAGTCAAGACCAACGCTGGGAACGCTATTGGGCCAATCGTCCCTCATTCGGCAGCAGCAGGGCCGCGTAATGTGTCACGCACCCCAGGATGCGTAACGGCTCGCGGTGAGGCTTGATGAATACTGCCGGTGGGTTATGCTCGACATACGTGGATTGATCGATTAACAGATAGGAAAAATTCAGATGAAGATGCCAGTTGGACCGATCGAATTTGACCACCATTCTCAATTTCTGTTGATCGCCGGGCCGTGTGTGATAGAAAATTTAGATTTGTGCCTTCAGATCGGCACTCACTGCCGGGATGTCGCCGGGCGCCTGGGGCTGCCCTACGTGTTCAAAGCAAGTTTTGACAAGGCGAATCGTTCAAGTGGTGCCAATTATCGTGGGGTGGGTATGGATGTCGGCCTTGATGTACTGGCAAAAGTGAAAAGCCAGTTGGGGGTACCGGTAACCACTGACGTTCATGAATTGCATCAGGCGTCGCAGGTGGCCGCCGTCGCGGATATTTTGCAGATACCGGCATTTTTGTGCCGGCAGACAGATTTATTAATGGCCGCGGCCGAAACCGGCAAGCCCGTCAATATAAAAAAGGGTCAATTCATGGCTCCCTGGGAGATGGGAAATGCTGTGCGAAAAATACAATCGGCCGGCAACCCCAATGTTATCCTGACAGAACGCGGCACCTTTTTTGGTTATAACCGGCTGGTAAATGACATGACCGGCATAGCCCATATGCAGGCGTTTCAGGTACCGGTGGTCTTCGATGCCACACATTCGACCCAGATGCCGGGAGGACAGGGCACTGCCTCGGGCGGCCAGCGCGAATTTGTGGGGCTCCTGGCCAAAGCGGCCACGGCGGCCGGCGCCAATGGACTTTTTCTCGAAGTGCATCCCGAGCCGGACCAAAGCCCATCCGATGCGGCCACCATTATGCATCTGGATAAACTTGAACCGCTGCTGGAAGTATGTGTGGCCATACGCCGCGCTTGTCTCGATGTCTGAGTTTGCTTCACGTGTGGCATCCGATGGTCGCGACTGTGATGGCCGTGCAGTGCGTCGGGATGCACGGCCGGTGTCAGGCAATAACCTGCAACCCGCCCATGTACGGCACCAAAGCGTCGGGTACACGTACAGAACCGTCGGCATTTTGGTAAAGTTCCAATATCGGTATCAAAATGCGTGGGCTGGCGGCCACGGTATTATTCAAGGTATGGCAGAAATGCACCTTGCCATTTTCGTCTCGAAAGCGCAGATTGCAGCGGCGGGCCTGGAAATCATACAGACGGCTGGCGCTGTGCGTTTCGCCGTAGGCCTGGCGCGAAGGCATCCAGGTCTCAATGTCAACCATGGAGGCATTTTTCGGCCCCAGATCGCCGGTGCAGCATTGCATGACGCGGTAGGGCAGATTGAGCCGCTGCAGCAAGGCTTCGCTGTTT
Source organism: Phycisphaera mikurensis (assembly GCA_022730455.1). Taxonomy (GTDB): domain Bacteria; phylum Planctomycetota; class Phycisphaerae; order WQYP01; family WQYP01; genus JAJZGD01. The sequence continues at coordinate 4,127 of DZDI01000093.1, forward strand.
GCCAATATCCGCTGGTGCCATGAGATGGATTCCGCACGGTCCGCCTTGCAGATGATGACCTGCTCAACCTTATCAAACTGGTGGATGCGGTATAGCCCGCTGGTATCCTTGCCGTAGGTCCCCGCCTCCCGGCGAAAGCACGTGCTCTGAGTGACCAGCTTGATGGGAAGTTGTGAATAATCTAATATTTCATCCATATACATCGCGGTCAGGCCGACTTCACCGGTTCCGGTGAGAAAGCGTTCATCATCGCCAGATTCATTAATTTCGCCGACGCGGTAGGCCTGTTCCCGGCCTGCCGGGAAAAACCCGGTGCCGCGCATGGCCGGTTCTTTCACCAGCACGGGCACGCTGACGGGTGTAAAGCCATTCTCGTATACCATCATGTCCATGGCCAGCCGCAGTACCGCTTGGTGCAGAAGGGCACCGGCGCCCATCAGAAAATAACTGCGGGAGCCGGCCAGTTTTACACCGCGTTCCAGATCGAATAGTTTGAGTTGCTGTCCTAGTTCCACATGGCCGCGCGGTGTAAAATCAAATGCCGGTATCCGGCCCCAGCGGCGCAATTCAACATTTTCCTCGGCTGTTTTGCCCGCGGGAACATCCTCATCAGGTGGCTGTGGAATCGTCAGCAGAATCGCCTCCAACTGCGGTTCCAATTGTTTGATCTGTTCTTCCAGCGTCGCAGTCTGAAGCTTAAGCTCCGTCGGACGCTGCCGCATGGATTGGATGCGGGCCTCCAAGGAGGCTTTCGCTGCCGCGTCGGTGGTTTTTTTTAATTGTCCCATCAGCGGGCCAATGTCTCGGCTGATCTGGTTCTGCTCGGTGACCAAGGCTTGAAGTTGGGTTTGGGCACTGCGACGCCGCTCGTCCAGGGCAAGGAGCGTGTCGAGTTCAATTGGGATATTTTTGGCCGCCGCCCCCCGGCGTACCGCATCGGGCGATTCACGTATAAATTTCATATCAAGCATGCAGCAGGATTCCTGAAAAGGCTTGCAATGACCGCCTGCGATCAGCGGGATGGAATAATCAGCCGCTCACCGCCGAAAATGTCCGATGGATTCGCCCCGATTTTGCGCCGATTGGCACGGTAAATCACTTTCCAATCTGCACCATTGTGATAGACGTGTTTGGCAATCGAGTACAGCGTATCACCCCTGTGTACAACATAGATGCGTCCACCATGAACCACAAGATGCTGCCGTGGATGGTAGGAGGCCGGATGGCGGACGGTAGTTAGATGGTGAGGTTTACGGGGCAACCGTATCTTCTCACCAATACGCAAATCACGGGCCGAGACTCCGGGGTTGGCCGCCTCAATGGCGGTTACCATCGATGGCGTGCCGTAAAGCCTCCGCGAAATGCCACCCAAGGTATCGCCGCGACGAATACGATAATACCCGCGCCGTATATCGCGGTTTGCTGATGAGGTTGCAAAGGAGCTGCCGCCAACCCCCGTTCCCCCGGTGCCAGTTCCTGTAGCACCGGAATTCAGACTGCCGGTACTCATGCCATTTGTATTGGCCGTCGTCGTGCCGGCATTTAATCCTGTACCGCCAGTCACCTGTGAATTCGCTGGCAAGATGGAATTATTTGTGGTTGGAGCTGTCGCCGTTCCTGTACTCTTTCCCATTTCCGTGTTAGCCACCACCGACGTGGAAGCAGGGCCCGTGCTGGTGGCTGGGGCGGTGGCAGTTGCAACATTAGCCGCCGGTATTGGAATCGGGTTAGTAGCCGGTACATTGGCCGCACCGCCGATGGAATTACTGCTTGCCAGTGGCGGCGTAGACACTGAGCTGGCCTGCGCCGGCGCTGGATTATTTGATTGCACCAGTGGTGGTGCGGATGATGCTTCTGTGTTTTGCATCACAGTTTTGCGCGGATGCTTGATAAGGGCAATATAAACGACAACGAGAATGATTAGAACAATTGATGCCACCAAAGCGATTTTAACATCGGTACGCATGGGAACTCCAAAACCTTCACGCGACGGGCGGTTAATCAAGGCGATCCATGCCGTGAAAAAACCTCCACCGCTGAGATAGCGTAATCCGCCGGGGAACAATCAACAAGGTGGCCGTGCCAAGACGATAAATTTTGTCCGGGCGGGCGCGCGGCCGAGTGGTTATAAAATCACGGCCGGATGCTTTGATGGGGCAGTTCATGAGTTATCCTGCCACTACGCATGAACTTTACACGAGCCACGTTTATCCCTGTGGCAAACCGGCCTGTTGCCATACCGCGATTTGGATAGACTCCTGGGCGCCACGGCACGAAAAAACATTTTTGCAGACCGTCGCACCTCCCGCATCGGCTTGCTACAATGGTTGTAGAAGTTATGTCCGCTGGATGGAATAGGAGTTAGATTTGTTTGCCGACCTCGTCCGCCAGTTGACAAGTATCACCATGGCACAACCGGCCAGTGCAGCACTGATCTTAGCCGGAGGCACGGCGCTGATGCTCGGCGGCTGTGCGTCCGCACCAACCTCAGCACCATCTGCGGCCGCCAAAAACAAATATGTGCTTCCATCGTGGGTGGCTGGCCCGTCGGCTCCATTGCCCGACGGGTGCCCCCCGCCAGGCCCCATCGGCGAAGTCATTTTGAAGCAATACCCTGCATGCCGCATCGCGATGACCAAACGTATTGCCGACCAGCACGGCAGCGGCGCATTATTTATGCCACTGTTTCGTCATATCGAATCGAACCATATTGCGATGAGCTCGCCACTGGTAATGACGTACAATAAATCGTCCCAGGGGCGCGAATCCATGGCTTCTATGGCATTCGTTTATGGCAAACCCACTATCGGCAAAGATGGCGTCGACGGCAATGTAACAGTAGAAGACGAACTACCTCTGTCGGTGGCGAGCATTGGCGTGCGCGGGCAATATACGGTGGGCCGTTTTGAAAGTGCCGAAAAAAAAGTGGTACAATGGCTGGCGGCGCACGCCAATGAATACCAAGCCGCAGGCACGGCGCGATATCTGGCGTACAACAGTCCTTTTGTGTTGCCGTGGTCTAAATATGGTGAAGTGCAGATACCGGTAACACGCCTGTCATCTGCCGCGAAAGGGCATGCTGGTTAATGGGTTTCCGTATATCCCAATGCTTCTTCTGGTTGGCGCTGGCCGTTTATTTTGGGGGGCTGGCGGCGCTGGGCCCGCTGGCTGCCTATGAAATATTTACCATCATTCCCGAGACCCATGCGCAGGTCCCCGGCATGAGTTCGCACCTCAACCAGCCCAAGCAACTGGCCGGGGATGTGTTTGGACACATTCTCAAAGCCTTCAATCCAGTGGAACTTTCGTGTGCAGTAGTTTTGCTCTTGGCGGTCGGCGTTCAGATGGCGCTGTACTTAAAGTGGCGCAACATGTGGAACGTGCTGCGTGTGTTGTTGGTCTGCACGGTGGTGGTTGTAACGTTTTTTGACCGCTTTTATACATTTCCCCGCGTATGGCGCGAGCATCGGTTGTGGGTGAAAAATGTGGATCAACATCCACAGCGGGCTGCCGCCCATCGAAAAAAGTTTGAATACCTGCATGCCCAGTCTGAACATCTTGGCGAACTCGAACTGCTTTTGCTGCTGGCCCTGTTGCTTGTTTCCGCCGCCGGCGTACAGCAACCTCAGCGCTCTGGCAAAAAAATGCTGGCACCAGCGCCCGCCGATTCTGCCGCCAGTTGATATTTATGAAGGCGATACATGCCTCAGTTGGAACAAAAAAAGCGGCACGCCGGGCAAATTGTTGCGATTCTTAAATCCACCTATCCTCATGCGCATTGCGCACTGGTGCATCATAACCCGCTGGAATTACTGGTGGCCACGATTCTTTCCGCGCAGTGCACCGATGAGAGGGTCAATCAGGTTACCCCCCAACTTTTTGCAGCGTATCCCAATGCCGAGGCGCTGGCCAATGCAGACATCGCCGACATTGAACGCATCATTCACAGTACTGGTTTTTTTCGCGCCAAGGCCCGATCCATCTCGGTTACTGCACAATATCTGGTCGAACGACATGGGGGTGCGGTTCCGGCGACTATGACTGAATTGACGGCGCTCAAAGGCGTCGGCCGGAAGACCGCCAATGTCGTGCTCGGAAATGCGTTTGGTATGAATGAAGGAATAGTAGTCGATACCCATGTGGGGCGGCTGTCGCACCGCTTAGGTCTGAGCCGCCATACCGCCCCCGTGAAAATAGAAAAGGATTTGATTAAACTCATCGACCAGGCTGATTGGACACTGTTTTCCCATTTAATGATCAGCCATGGACGCCAGCGCTGCCTGGCCCGCAAGCCTGACTGCGCAAATTGTGAACTAAAGCATTTGTGTCCATCGGCGAATAGTTTTGCCCAAGGGGCCAAATCTAAGGCGTAATTCTGCGATATTTGGGCAAGATAGGCGATCACCATCAGTTTGCCCGGACGGTCGTGGCCGACGCGGTAATGCCTGCGGGCCGGTAGGTTTATTCCATCGTTTTCTTTATCACAGGCAGCATCATGTCTCCGCCTTGCATTTTGGCCAATGGAAGTCCATGGCAACCACCGTCCTTATTTATTTGAGAAAAATGCGATATGCGGTTATAAAACCGTTGAATGTAATTTTGGTATTGGAGTCCAAATTTATGGCGGATACGGTTAAACCTCAGCAACTGAAAATAGCGACCGAGCATGGCGATATTACCGTGGAAATGTGGGCCGATGTGGCACCTAAGACGGTCGAAAATTTTGTCACGCTTGCTAAAAAAGGCTTCTATAACGACCTGACCTTTCATCGCATCATTCCCGGCTTCATGATTCAGGGCGGTTGCCCGCAAGGCACAGGTACGGGCGGTCCAGGATATACCATCAAAGCAGAATTCAGCAACCGCAAGCACGCACGGGGCGTCATCAGCATGGCGCGGTCGCAGGATCCTAACTCCGCCGGAAGCCAATTTTTCATCATGCATGAAAACGCACCGCATCTTGATGGGCAGTACACCTGCTTCGGACTGGTGACGTCTGGAATTGAAATCGTCGATAAAATTGCGACGACGCCTCTTCGTGATCCGGGTGCGGGCAGCCCCGTCAAGGCCCCGAAAATAATATCCATTACGGTCTTGTAGTTCCCGGTTACCCCGTCGTTCGTAATAAGTCATCTTCGGCGTGGTGGACAGATCTATGCGCATTGTTCATACGGTTGAGTTCTACCATCCACGCACCGGCGGAGCACAGGAAGTGGTGCGCCAGTTGTCGCAGCTTATGGCGGCACGCGGCCATGAAGTAACCGTCGCCACCACCGCCTGCCCGGAACGAAAAGACAAAATCATCAACGGCGTGCGGATTCAGGAATTCCAATGTGCAGGCAATGCGGTACGCGGAATGTCCGGAGAAATTGCCCGCTACCAAAAATTTATTATAGATGGCGGCTTTGATGTGCTGATGTCCTATGCCGCACAGCAATGGGCAACTGATGCACTCTATCCAGTACTGGATCAGATGCCATTTCGAAAAGTGCTCGCACCGTGCGGTTTTTCGGGTCTGTACGATCCAGCTTACGAACAATATTTTGCTGATCTTCCCGGTACCCTGACCAAATATGATCGGCTCATCTTCCATTCCGATTGTTACCGCGATATCGAATTCTGCCGCCAGCTTCACACGCCCAATATCGAGGTGATTCCAAACGGTGCCGCCGCGGGGGAATTTGATGTGATCGACACCACTTTTCGGTCGCGCCTGGCCATTCCTGAAAATCAACTCCTGCTGTTGACCGTTGGCTCGCATACTCATTGGAAAGGACATACCGAGGCGATTGCCGCCTTTGGGGCCGCCAAGATCGGACCAGCCACACTCGTGGTCATCGGTAATACGAACTCATCGCTTGGCTGCCTGCCTAAAGATGTTGCCCAGTCCAAATGGATGCGGCTAAAGTCGCTGGGGCGGAAGCGTGTGCTTCTGCTTGACCCACCCCGTGCGGATGTTGTTGCCGCCTATCACGCGGCCGATTTATTTGTATTTCCGTCCAACATTGAATGCTCCCCTCTGGTACTCTTTGAGGCCATGGCGTCGCGGACACCGTTTATCGCCAATGATGTGGGCAACAGCCGTGAAATAGCTGCCTGGAGCGGCAGCGGGGTTATTTTGCCTACGCATCAAAAGCCGGGCGCGCCGCCGGGGTACTGCCAATGCAGGCTCGCCGATCTGGCCCGGCGCATCGAGGAATTGGCCGCCGACCCGGCACGGCGATCCGCCATGGCTGAAAGTGGTTACCAGGCATGGAAAAAGCGGTTTAACTGGGAATATCTCTCCACTCGCTATGAGGCAGCGTACCGCGGAGAAGCTCCGGCGCCGTAATCCATGGCGACATCCCGCCTTATCGTGAAAGCACCGGCAACGTGGGTCGAAAAATGTATCGCGGAAATCTTGTCTGCATTTCATGGGGCGGGGTAGCCGGTGCAGGCAGCGGTGCAATGCCTTTGAATTCGGCGGCGTCGCACGCTGCAAAAATGGTGAGAACCACTCTATCAACATCACTGACCATACGCTGAACTTCATATTGATGATCAAACACCTTTGCATTAGAATCCCGTGTGTGAAAAGCGTGGCCGTTGGCTTGCGCTATCTGTTTTTAACTTCCTCCGGAGAATGACTATGCGGATGACTCGCTTTGCGGTTGCGGCTTCGGCCTTGGTGTGCGGTGTAT
>DZDI01000238.1 GCA_022730455.1 Phycisphaera mikurensis
GCATGGAGGTCATTGCTCCACGGCCAGCGCGGCATCAGCGTACCGGGCGACGACGCGCCGCCAATGCCAACCCGCCACACGACAACGCCAATAGCGCCAGCGAGTTTGGTTCTGGCGTCGGAGTTGATGTCGATGGTTGGATCAACTGAAAGTCACCAATGCTTTGGGTAACAGCCGTAGTACCCGTAATGCCTTCGAAGCCAAAACTCGCAGCATTGCCAAGCACTGTGCCCAAGTTGATCGGGTCGGTTGCCGGGTTGTTCAAGGCGATCGTTTGCTGGCCGTTACCCGTACTGACAATGGATAAATCCAGTGCGCCCGTAGTGGCATCGTAAAGCATACCTACCTTATTGAGCGTGCCCGCATAGAGGAATTTGGATGTAATGGTATAGGAATTAGTACCGGCGCCGTTACGGTGTACCCGCCACTGGTCCCGCCGACGGACCCGGAGCCGCCCAGAGACGGGTCAAGCGTAAATGAATACCGGGTACCAAGGGAATTCTGCAGAAAAAACTTGGTCAACGTACCATTCGGGGCGTACGAAGTGGTGGTAGCACCGGTATAGCCGTAGCTGTAATCAAATGACAGCGAAAACGACTCGCTTGGGTTGAGTTGATCGTTCGAGAGAAAGGTGTTGTCTTGCGATGCACCCGACGAAATGTTAAAAGGGCTCAGCAACTGCCCATACGTAACGCCCGGCGCTGTTGACGTGGTAAAACCACCCATATCCGCCGGCACAGCGAATGCCATACCTGCCGATGCCAGTAACGCAGTGGAACAAACGAGAGAGAGATGAGATAGCCGCATGAGAAGACCTCCATAAAACAACTCCAGCACCGGGTGAAAACGCTTCTCACCCGGATGCGTTGGTCTTTGCATCCCTTGCTCTCATTTAATGTTGCGCATACCTGCGCTCGGTTCCTCCAATCAAATCCACGAACTCTATCAATCCTCAAATCGCTCAGCTAACCGCAAACATGGGACGGCAGCCCACTCCGCCGCTATCAATTCCATCGGCCTATTTTTTTGCGCCAGCCAAGCTTCGCCGTGTCAGTAAGACTCCCATTGCACCTAATCCCAATAACGCCAATGCTGCGGGTTCCGGGACCGGAGCCGTAGGTATGGTCGTAGTCACCGTGCCGGTGTGCGTGGTTGAACGGTTGTATGAACGCCCTTGCAGCGGCGTCAGTGACCGTCCGTATGCCCGCACATTTGACGTTGGCGCGGACGGGTACGGCACCCCCGGCAAAGGCGATGGCCCAGGCGTGCCGATGCTGATGAGGCCAGCCAAATATTGCTGGTCGGAATCAATCTGGGTGAGCGCACCGCCCTGAACGGGATCGGTGCTGGCGTTCCCATTTCCTTCCTGATTCAATACATAAACCCAGACTTTTTCATTTTTGATGTTGTACTGGGCAGGCGACGGTACTCCGCCAGTCGCACTGGAAAAACCCGAATTGCCCAAGTCGACAAACTTCGCTGAATTGTCCAAGCTGCCACCAAATTCCCAGTATGTCTGAGAATTAATACCCGCGTAGGCCATAGATGAAGGGCCGTCGGCAGCGTAGTTAACCACCGTCGTGGTAGCCCGCGCTGCAACGCCCAAACCCAACACACAAGCCACACACAAGGCCGCGGCGATACGAATGTTCGCTTTTTTGTGCCGATCCACCGTCAAACTCCCATTAGCCATTGATGAAAACATACTTCTCTCTCCTAAAAAAAACATTCCACTGCGGCCAGATAAAATAGCACTGCGCGGATGGCCGCAAGCCACGCACCAGTTCCTTGCTTTCTTTTCCCCAAGCGACCGCTCCGCGACGCATCGACATTTAGCGGCTGCAAACTAACATGTGGAGGCATCGCTCGGCGTCCAAAGACCACTGAACCTAACCCATGGGGTTGTGTCAGACACCGGTAAACTGCTTCCACGCGTAAGATTACAATAATCAGAGGCCCGAGTCAAGTATATTTTTCAACAAACCGATAATTTTTCGTGTCAAAGACGTGGAAGTGGCGATATTTTATAAATATAAAAATTGAAAATTTTGGCTCCGCTCGCTCACACCAGATCATCCCGGAGGAGCTGTCTGCGTAATATAAATCGTAACCGTTCACGGGTAAAAAATGGCCAAAGAAATGAAATTCAACTGATATTATAGGGCTAATGTGCAAAAAACAGCCCTAAAATAGGCCTGCATCGCCAAAAACATCGGTTATTTAACAAATTTCGCCACTTTTACCCGTGAACGGTTACGATTTATGTAACCGTTCACGGCCCTGACGGAAGGAGAGAGGGCGTTGGTTTTCCGGCGAAGT
>DZDI01000239.1 GCA_022730455.1 Phycisphaera mikurensis
GCCGCTGGCTCCTTGCAGTTGGGGCGCTTGCGGCCAATCAATCCTAATTTGTAGGTGTGACAGAGCACTATCGCCGACTTTGGTGTATCAGCATTTTGCCCGTGCTGGCCACGCAGGGTTAATTTCACTGAAATAGCATGATCGGCCAAATTCCAAACACGCACGCGGATTGGAGTGCTGGACGCATTCGGAAGCACATAACCGCCCGTAGTATCACTACTAATGCCGTGGCCGTCGAATTGCAGAATGATCGGCGAATGGCGGCTCTGGGTCGGTGGCGGTTGCTGAGCGATGGCATAAAGTCGCCCCGCCTCGGTATCGGTTTTCACTTTTCCAGCGAAGGAACTCGCCAACCCACGCAAATAGACCATCCCATCGGGAATTGGGATCGCTCCGTTTTCGTTTCGGTGCAGCCTGCGTCCATCGATGCCTCTAATGGTGATACCATTCAACGCCAAAGCCAACGTGGCATTCGCATCCACTTTGCCGGTGTAGACCACTGCGGTCCGCTGATCACCTTTGGCAAACACCGGTGCCAAAAGAACCCGATGATTATGGGTTTCAAGATTACCCACATACGACCAGCCAGAGAGCTCCGCCACATCATTCACATACGCTGCCATACTCCACAGGGGCGTATGTTCTTGACCCATCATGCCAAAATTATTAAAGGTGGCGTCATGTTCCGTATAAAACGGATACACAAATGCAAAATACCGCGCAATGCCACAGGCGCGGGCTTCCACCGCCTTCATGGCGATCCAAAGGGCGGAAGTCATACCCGCTCTTGGGTGCGGACGGGCTGTGCCGGCAGGCCAAGGCTTGCCACTTTCGGTGATCCACAGGGGCATGGTTGGTTTACCATAGGTGCTCAGCCAATGGCGGTAGGCCGCAACCGCGTAGGGAATTTCGGTCGGTGAATGGTAATCGTGAAAGCTGATGACGTTCACCTGGTTTAATAAACCATTGCTCGCGCAAACGCGCTGGAACCCGCCCGGGATGGACGACGCAAATACACCTCCAACCAAAGGAATATGAATATCCGCCTGCTGAAAACTGTAGGCGATGGTCTTGACGATGGGCAGCAATTGGTTGGCAGGCACATCCAGACCATCCGGTTCATTCCAGATTTCCAGTGCCCCCCAGTCTCGGTGAAAATGGCTTCCAATGACCGACCAACTGCGAGCCGTCAACGCCAGATTGGTCGGATAAGGGTTCGACGTATCGTACCGCGTCCAGCTCGGTGCATCGGCAAATAACTGCAGCATTCGCACGCCGTTGTTAAAATAATCTCGCGCCAGCCGACCATATTGGCAATAGTTGTTCCAGTCGAATTTTCCCGGCGAAGGGTTGATCGTACCCCAGCTTAACCGCTCGCGCGACATGCCGATGCCGCTGCGGCGTAAAATCCGAATCATTCCTACCCTCACCCGCTGGCGGTCCGCCGGATGGTTGACCAGCCAAGCCATCGCGCTGTCAATGGCAAAGAAATGATCGACCGGCCCCTGGTGCGCCGCGATCGACACCACCCCAAATTTCTGCCCCTCACTGGGGAAATTTACCTGATAAAAGCCTCGTTCCAACCGCACCGGCAGTCCAATCCTGTCGCCAGGCCCAACCGTAACGGACTTACCAGACGCCACCCGACGCCCCCAATAGTTACTGATGTTCCAGCGGATCATCCGCAGCTTGCCGGGGTCGTTAACTTTCCAGGACAGCACCGCAGGCTTATTCGGTGTAACAAAAAAGCGGGTCAGGCTGGCAACCCGCAATTGGGGCAGTGCCACCGCGGCACGCACGGCCGCGGTCTTCACGGGTGGCGGACCAGCACGACCTGCTGCAGCGCGTGTGCATGCACTCGGTACCAGCCAAACGGCGGCCGCTAAAATCAAACTCCCCAACACAGCCCTCGACCGGCTTAAATACAGCATGCCGCACGCCCGATGGAGTATTGACATTTTAACTACGCTCCGACAAGTATATCTACCGCGTACTATAATGATGCAGGTATTGATGGAACAATCAATGGCATTGGGGTGAAGGGTAGCGTTCATAATACAAACCTGTTAACGCATCGAGCGTCATGCCTTGATACAGATTATTCACCAGCGGTTGTGTGCCCGAAGATGGAGTGCTCCAGTCCGCATTCAGTATGGTGATTGTGCCATAAGGTGAATAAACGTACCGTTGCACAACATTCCACGTTCCGCTGGTGCTGTCGTAGCCGATCACGGCCGTGGTATCCCAATTGGCATCCTGCTCAAAATACAGCCTGCTGTTCGGCTGAATCACACCGCCGGAATAGGTGTCCC
>DZDI01000240.1 GCA_022730455.1 Phycisphaera mikurensis
AACAGTTCACTTTTACGGCGACATTTACCAACGGCGGCGATGAACCGGGCTATGGACCCTTCATAGACCTGGTGTTTCCGGTTACGGGTGTGGATGGCGATGATGGCATTGATTTTATTAGCGCCAGTTATGGCGGCGCGGCCCTGCCTGCGGCCCAGGTCTTTGAAAAAACGTTTGATGCTTCGGGCTGTGTAACCCACCCGATTGCGGTTTTAGGCGGAAACGTCCCCCCCCTGCCAGCGGATACATCGTTACCGCGTTATATGCAGATTTGCGGCGGCACGCCTGGCGATAAATTAGTGACTTTGGTACTGCCTTTCGGTTCTTTTGTGCCAGGTCAGCCTGCGGCTACAGTCACTGTGACAGCCGAACTGAGCGATTATGCGGATTTATACGATGGAACCGCTGCGACAGATTTAAATATTCATGCCGCAGGCGGTTTTCAATATGGCGAAACCCCTACCAATGATTTTTGTTGTGCGCCCTACGATGCGACCATTTTTAATGTCCCCAACCCTGAAGATGTGACTACCTGGCCTTCTGACACGATTGAGCCGATTATTTTGAAGTTGACCAAGGAATATATTGGACCCGAAAGCGAAACCAGTACCGGACCCAACTTTATCCGTCAATATAAAGTCAGCATTGATATTGCTGAGGGGCAGACGATTGATCCTCTGAATATTGTGGATACTCTGCCTGCCAATATCCAATTCGTCAGCATCGCCTCGGTCACTCCCGGAGCGTACACTGTAAACGGCAGCCTGCCATCCACTTCCAGCCCTGGCGGTACGATTGACATTACCCTGAATAACCCTGTCACGGGCGGGGCGACTGCCGAAGATGCGACCTTGACTTTTAATTTCTACTATCCCGATACGCTTTCTCATACCACTGGCGCATCTCAACCATCCTTGAATAGCGCCTCAACCAGCGGCCCCTGGAATCCCATCGATAGCCGCGATGCTGATGCCACTGCCAGTGGTGTCTGCGTTAATTGTGTCGGGCACGACAATCAATCGATTGTTGTGCAGAAAAGCGTGAATGTCGTAACAGACGCTTCACCTGCGGGCAACAGCCCTGGCGATGTGCTGGAATACACGCTGCAATTTCAAGTTTCTGACTACTTTGGGTTTGACAACATTGTTCTAACCGATATTTTTTCAGATGGGCAGACTTTTACGGGTACGCCCACGTTGCAAGTTAGCGGCAACCCAACGGATAGCGCGGCAGCCAGTTTTGACGGTGCCAACTACACGGCCACCTTGCTGGGGTCTGGTGGTCCTGATTACAGTAGTACCGAAGTTGTCTTCCGGGTTTCGGACGAACTCAGCTCCCGCTTTGCCAGCGGCCCGTTTGATAATGGCTGGTTGCTGGGTGGCTGTATCAACCCGGCGATTGCCAACAATCCGCCAAACTGTGGGGCTTATAACAACGGTGGCTCAATCGGTACGATTACCTTCCGCACGACCATTTTAGACCAATTCATCTCTTTGCATACCGATCCTGGCAACTCCAATGACTCATCGGTGGATCATGGCGATTTATTAACCAATGATGTCGATGTTAGCGCCGAAGTGCTGAATGTCTACTCTTCCGCTACTTTTACCGGAACGGGAAATTACGCCACCGATGACAGCCAGGCGGGTGTTACCATTGCCTTCGGCGGTCTTGAAAAAACCATTTACCGCGTTAATGGAAATTCCACCATCCCTGAGTACCTTAGCCCTGGTGATACCATCACCTACCGTTTGCGCTATACCCAGCCTGCCAGTGACTTTGAAACCACCATCCTGACCGACTACCTGCCCTTACCAGTTTTGGATGCGGATGAAATTACCAGCTTTACGAATGCTTTGTGTGGGGGAACCTACTCGGCTGGTGCCATTTGCCTGGGGCCGGACGATACTTTCCATTCCTTGCCCGGTGCTACCATTCCCACCCATGCAGTTGATTCGGATGCCAACGCATTTTCTGTGACTTATCCAAGTTACGATAATGCCAGCAATACTTCATCGGTGATTGATTTGCTGGTGACGGTGACGGTTGTAAATGACCCCTTTGCCGATGGTCTCTTCTTGACCAATCAGGCCGGGGCAGCGGAAGGCACCACGAATGCCAACGACCAATTTGTAGACGATATTATTCAAATTAAGTTGGGCGAGCCGGTGCTGAAGACCGCCAAAACAGCCGTTTCCACCGACCACCAGCCAACGGCTGAAATTCTCTTTGCTCCGGCAGCGCCCGTTGGCAATTTTGCTCTTCCGGGTGGTTCAGGGGTGCCTTTTAGCGTGCCGCTTGGCTCTACTCAC
>DZDI01000094.1 GCA_022730455.1 Phycisphaera mikurensis
GACGAGCGACAAAGACCACGGCCCCTTAGCCCCCGCCCCGCAGGGTTGGCCGCAAACGCCACACTTGCCAGGGCATGGGCGTAATCTTGACTTTTTTGCTATTTTTTAGTAGTCTCTCGGCTCCCATACGCGAAGTGCGTCCCGGGCGGCAAACGATTCGACCGGCATATTAGTGGTCGCTGGGCTCGATTGCTGGTAGACTTTCCCGCTGGTGAGTGCGAATGTGTCACGCTCCCGGCTTACGTTAGATTTTGGAGTGTAGTGATGCTTCCAGTCGCCAGAACCAGTAAATCCCGCAAGGGCATGCGCCGTGCGCACCATGCGCTGCGCCCCGTGGGGTACCATGCATGTCCCAAATGCGGGCAGGATCGCTTGCCGCACCGTATGTGCAGCCATTGTGGATACGTGCGGGCCGACTTGGGTTTGCTTGTCGCTGAAAAGAAAACCAAATCCAAGTAACGCTCGTTGCTCGCTGTAGCAGATCGTTTTAGTACAGTATTGCCATGTGAAGGGAATCGATGCGCATCGCCGTGGATGCCATGGGCGGGGATAACGCTCCGAAGGCAATTATTGCCGGAGCTGTTGAATCCCTAGCAATGCTCGGTAGCAATGACCATTTAATTCTGGTCGGTGCAAAGGATGTTATCCAGTCGCACATTGGTCCGCAGGCCGATCCTCGGATCGAAATCGTCGATGCCTCCCAGATCATCGGTATGGATGACTCGCCCGTTGAGGCGGTACGTCAAAAGCGTGACAGCTCTATTGTTAAGTTGGTGCGGCTGGCCGCGGCTGGCACCGTTGATGCCGTGATCTCCGCCGGAAACACAGGTGCCCTCACCGCCGCCGGTGTACTTTTTATCAAGCCGCTGCCTGGTGTTGAACGCCCCGGCATTGCCGTGACCCTGCCCACTTCCACCGGATATTGCCTGTTGTGCGATGCGGGCTCAAATGTGCAGGCCAAGCCCGTTCATCTGTATCAGTATGCCCATTTGGCAGCCATTTACAGCGAGGTGCTTTTTGACAAAGCTAAACCGCGTGTTGGCTTGCTGAACATTGGCACTGAGGACGAAAAAGGCACACCGCTGGTTAAAGAAGCCAAAGCCTTGATGGCCGCGGATGAAGCCCTGAATTTTATCGGTTACATTGAAGGCCGCGATATTTTCTCAGATGCTTGTGAAGTAGTGGTGACCGACGGCTTTACCGGCAACATGGTGCTGAAAGTGGTGGAGGGTTTATCGATGTCACTCTTGGGGCAGTTTAAATCAGCCGCCGCCGCCCATTCGCCTGCAGCACTATCCGCACTTAGTCCGGTACTCAAATCTGTGATGGCACGGTTTGATCATGAAGAATATGGCGGAGCCTTGCTTCTTGGTCTCTCCCGGGTCTTTGTTAAGGTGCATGGCTCCGGTGGTGCCCGCGCCATCCGCAATGCTGTCAAAACTGCCAGGCAGGCGGTTGATCTGGACGTCAACCGCCGCATCGTGGATCGCCTTTCGGCCGCCAACGCCAAGTGATGGGTTGGCGTCAGTGCAAGAGAGGCGATATCTTACCGATGTCGTCTGGACATCCATTGGCGGTTGGACGGAATTGCTTGAGGAGTGATCTCTCAAATGACCATACATGGCGCTCTGATCGCCGGTACCGGAAGCTGTGTACCCGAACGTCAGCTAACTAACTTTGATCTTGAAAAAATGGTCGATACCTCGAACGACTGGATCGTCCAGCGCACCGGCATCCATGAACGCCGTATCGCGTCCGCGGGCGAATCCAGCGCTTCGCTGGCGATCATTGCCGCCCAGCGGGCCTTGGCGACTGCCAATACGTCACCGGCGGAAATTGATCTGATCATCTGCGCCACCATTACACCCGATATGCCTACCCCCTCAAACGCCTGCCTTATTCAGCAGGCCCTCGGTTGCCGTCGGGGTATTGGCGCTATGGACCTCAACGCCGCGTGTTCAGGTTTTGTGTACGCGCTGGTGACGGCCACTAATTTTATTAAAACCGGTTCCGCTAAAACCGTTCTGGTGGTGGGTGCGGAAACGCTTTCCCGCATCACCGATTACACCGATCGCTCCACCTGCATTCTCTTTGGTGATGGCGCCGGTGCTGCCGTCCTGAAGCAGACAACTGATCGCAGTGTCGGCGTGCAGGCCTTTGAACTTGGTTCGGATGGGACTGGCTCTATGCTGCTGCACGTGCCGGCCGGTGGATCGCGGCAGCCTGCTACTGCGGAGAGCGTCGGCGCCAAACTCCATACGCTCAAAATGAGCGGCCGGGAAGTTTTCAAATTTGCTGTCGCACAGATGTCGGAAAGTATTCAAAAAGCCATAAACGCCTGTGGCCTGACGTCTGATCAAATTAAACTTGTCATCCCTCATCAATCCAATGCCCGGATCATCGACAGTGCCGCAACTAAAATCGGGCTCACCGCCGACCGCATGTTTGTCAACATCCACCGTTATGGCAATACCTCGGCGGCGTCGGTAGCGATTGCACTCGATGAGGCCATCCGCGCCGGCCGCTGCGGGCCCGGAGATTGGGTCGTCATCATCGGAATCGGCGGTGGATTGACGTGGGCCACCGTAACCGTGAAACTTTAGCTGGAACCTATGGCAGCAGGGGAACATTTAATTTGACGCGATTCGCTTTGCTATGTCCTGGACAGGGTGCCCAGATTGTAGGCATGGGGGTCGATTTTTACGACCAGTTCCCCGTGGCCGCACAGGTCTATGATTCGGCTGATGACATTCTTAAGCAGAAAATTTCGCAGATATGCTTCAAAGGCCCGGAGGCTGTCCTGCAAGCCACCGACAATGCACAGGCAGCGATCTTTGTCACCGGTGTGGCGATTTATCGCGTGCTGGAATCATTGGGCAAAGTGCCCGCGCCGCCGGCCGCCTATGCGGGTCTTTCGCTTGGGGAATATACGGCACTGCATCTTGCCGCGGCCGTCAATTTTGAGTCCACTCTAAAGCTCGTCAAAGCCCGTGGCCAACTGATGCAGGAAGCGGCCATCGCCAATCCCAGCACCATGCTGGCACTGGTGGGCGCCGACGAAGCTGCCGCCGAAAAAATATGCCAACAGGCCGCAAATGTCGGCGTCATCGTGGCGGCCAATTTCAATGCGCCGGGGCAAATTGTCCTTTCCGGCAGTATTGATGCGTGTGCCAAAGCCGCCGTCATTTCTGCCGAAATAGGCCTTCGCGCGGTGCCGCTGAATGTGGCCGGTGCCTTCCATTCTCCATTGATGCAAAAAGCTGCCGACGCCATGAGCGTCGTCCTTGAACCTGTCGATTTTCAACCGCCCACAGCACCGGTTATCAGCAATGTAACGGCCATGCCGCATGGCCATTCGCCTTTTGAGATAAAACTGCAATTGGTGAATCAAATTGTCGCCCCCGTACGCTGGCAGCAGAGTATGGAAACCCTGCTGCGCGATGGATTTGATGAATTTGTGGAAATTGGCCCAGGTCGCAGCCTTTCCGGATTGATGCGAAAAATCAACCGCAAAGCCAGAGTTACGAATGTTTCCACCGTCGCCGATATTGACGCATTGGTGTAATCATGTATTTAGATGAGGTATGTTGATGTCTACACCCCCCGATAAGCGCGTCGCCTTTGTCACCGGTGGATCTCGCGGCATTGGCGAAGCCATTGTGCGGCAATTAGCCAACGACTCCATGCACGTGGTTGCGGTCGCAAGAAATTCCGAAAAGCTTGCCGGTGTGCTTGCCGGTCTAACGACTGCCGGGCATTCGGTGGAGGCACTCTCCATCGATGTGGGCGACGGGGTGGCATTAGCCGCTGGCGTGGAAGCCATTATCGAAAAACATGGCCGGCTGGATGTGCTGGTCAATAACGCCGGGATTACTCGCGACGGCCTGTTTATGCGCATGGAAGATAAAGATTTTGACGATGTCATCAACATCAATCTACGCGCTGCGTTTGTGGCGTGCCGGGCGGCGGCGCGATCTATGATCCGTGCCAAATGGGGGCGTATCATCAATATTGCATCGGTTTCGGGCCTTATCGGCAACGCTGGGCAGGTCAATTATTCCGCCTCCAAGGCGGGGCTCATTGGCATGACCAAATCCATCGCACGCGAATTGGCCGGTAAACAGGTGACCGCCAACTGTGTTGCCCCGGGATTTACCACGACCGATATGACCGATGTTCTGCCACCGCAAATTAGGGAAAAAGTCGTTGAGTTAATCCCCTTGCGCCGCTTCGGCTCGCCAGCCGATGTGGCCCATATGGTGGCTTTCCTCGCCAGCGAACATGCCGGGTATATTACCGGTCAAGTCATTGCCGTCGATGGTGGCATGGCCATGTAAGGGTTTGATTTCCACCCACTGTCGCACGGTGCGATATGGTGGTTGTTGAAAATTTTTCGGAGTCAGGCTAACTTAGTCGTCTCGGCGACTTGTGAAGGAATCGCTGAACTCCAGTGTATGCCAGAGTTTTTATTTGGAGGCCGTTTGGTATGGCTGATATGGATGAAATTGAACAAAAGGTAATCGACATTGTCGCGGAGCAGATGGGGGTGGATAAAGCGGAAATCACCCGCGAAACCAACTTCGTCAACGACCTTAACGCCGACAGCCTCGATACCGTCGAACTGGTTATGGAGTTCGAGGATGAGTTTGAAATGTCTATTCCCGATGAAGAGGCGGAAAAAATTCAAACCGTCGGTCAGGCAATTGATTACATCAAAGTGATTGCCGCCAAGCACAAACCGGAAGCCTGAGACGCTGGTTCACGGCCTTGACCGTTGTCCAGCAAGCGTTTGCAGGCTCGCACCGTGCCCACGAGAGCGCGCCTGTATCTTCCATGGAGATTCATCTCGCGTATGACTAAACGTCGAGTTGTGATTACAGGCTTGGGGGTTGTCACACCCCTCGGCGATATCCTTGATACATTCTGGTCGCGCCTGCTGGCCGGTAAGTGTGGTATCTGCACGCTGACACGTTTTGATGTCAGCGCCTATCCCGTGCGAATCGGTGGCGAAATCCACCCTGAAGATTTTCACTACGACGATATCATCGGGCATAAGGAAGCCAAACGACTTGACCGCTTCGCACTTTACGGTATGGCGGCGGGGATACGCAGCGTCATGGACTCCGGCATTGATTTTTCCACGCTCGATCGAGACCGGTGCGGCGTCATTGTCGGTTCCGGCATTGGCGGCATTGAGGAGATGGAAATCCAGTACGACAAAATGCTCGCTAAAGGCGTTGGGCGGGTTTCTCCATTCACCGTGCCTCGGCTTATGGTCAATGCCGCGGCTGGAAATTTGTCCATTCAGTTTGGACTTAGTGGGCCGGTGTCCGCGACCGCGACCGCCTGCGCTACCTCGGGTAATGCCATTGCAGATGCTTTTCATTCCATTACGTATGGTGAATCTGACGTGATGCTGGCCGGTGGTGCCGAGGCTGCCATGACCAAGCTGGGCCTGGCGGCGTTCTGTGCCCTGCGGGCACTTTCCACCCATAATAATGATGCACCCGAAAAAGCGTCGCGTCCATTTTCCAAAGATCGTGATGGCTTTGTGATGTCTGAAGGTGCTGGCGTCGTAGTGCTGGAAGAATTTGAATTGG
This sequence comes from Phycisphaera mikurensis, assembly GCA_022730455.1. Taxonomy (GTDB): domain Bacteria; phylum Planctomycetota; class Phycisphaerae; order WQYP01; family WQYP01; genus JAJZGD01. The sequence continues at coordinate 5,601 of DZDI01000094.1, forward strand.
CCAAAAAACGCGGTGCTCGCATCTATGGCGAAGTGGTCGCCTGTGGTGCTACCGGCGACGCCTGCCATATTACCGCCCCGGATGAGAACGGTACCGGCGCCGCCAAGGCGATGAATAAGGCCCTCGCTGAAGCCCGCATCAACCCCGATCAGGTTCACTACATCAACGCCCATGGCACCAGCACCGAACTGGGTGATCTGGCTGAGACCCGCGCCGTCCATAAAACCTTTGGCGCGGCGGCCAAACATGTCCCCGTGAGTTCCACCAAGGGAGCTCTGGGCCATAGTCTGGGCGCATCCGGTGGTATCGAATTGGCTATCACGTGCCTAGCCATGCATCACGGCGTGCTGCCGCCTACCATCAACTATGACATTCCCGACCCGCTCTGCGACCTCGATTACGTCCCCAATCAGCCACGCCAGGCGAACGTCCAGTACGCCATGAGCAATAGCTTTGGATTTGGCGGCCACAACACCTCGATTCTCATCCGCAAGGCATAAGCGTTGTCGGTGGAGGCGGTCCCGAACCTCAGTGAAATGGAGTGCGCCTTATGACTCTGCTCGATGAAATCCTTGCCTTCAACGCCTCCTTTGTCAGCGATCGGCGCTATGAGCCGTTCCGAACCGACACCTTACCCAATAAAAACCTGCTTATTTTAACCTGCATGGACTCCCGCCTCGTCGAACTGCTTCCGCAGGCCATGAATGTCCATAACGGCGATGTGAAAATCATCAAAAACGCCGGGGCACTTGTCACGCACCCTTTTGGATCTGTCATGCGAAGTATTCTGGTGGGCGTTTACAAATTAAATGTGCGGGAAATCGCCGTGGTCGGACACCATGACTGTGGCGTCACCGGCCTGAATTCCAGCGATTTTTTATCCCAAGCTTTAAGTCAGGGTGTATCCGAAATCACTCTGACAACCTTGAAAAATGCCGGTATTGATTTTGAAAACTGGCTTCGCGGCTTTGACCGCCCGGAAGACGGTGTGCGCCAGAGTGTCGATATGATCCGCCGCCACCCCTTGTTGCCGTCTCACCTTCCTGTCCACGGACTGGTTATCAGCCCAGTGACTGGCAAGCTTGATCTCATCTGCTCAGGTTATAAATCGGCCGCTGATTCCGCTTCTTCGCACTGTTGCTAAATCGATGGCGCGTGAAGCATACGCCGGCCGTCTGTTTTATTACGGCAACTTCACATCCATCTGGCGGCGGTAGCTTTCAAAAAGCGCCATAAAGTCGCTGTTAAAAACAAAATTAAAATCTGGAAACTCCCGGCCCGCCATGTTGTTGTCAATATGTGAAAACATCATATCCACCCGACCCACGGGCAACAGAACAGGTCCGGCAGCGCCCTGGGTTGCGTGGTTAGCGCGACTGCTGATGGTGCCCGATATCGACGCCCCAATTTCATTAATTGATTGCACCTGGGCATCGTAGATAAGTTGCTCTCCAGGACGCACCAGCCGTTCAAAAGTAGCACGGCTTATTTTTGCCAATATTACCTTTTCACTGAAATTCCGCATCGCTCCCACCAAAATGCCGCCCGTCTGTGCCATACCTTCAATCATCAAACTTGCCGGCATGAAGGGAAATTCTGCACAGTAGGTGTGCAGATGTTCTTCGGCCATCGAGACATTTTTAACGGCCACTGCCCGTTTGCCCGGCTCAAAACATTCAAACCGGTCAATCCATATCCAACGCATTGTTTCACTTCCCTGTCAATGACAAAAAAAGGGCTCCGGACAATTATCCAGAGCCCCCTGTATTTGTACAAGACGGCAACCAAAAATTCGGTCGTTCAAGTCGCCAAGTGCATTCTGGCACCGCTTTAGATCAGGCCATCCTTACCCGCTATGAACTTCATCAGATCAATGACGCGGTTGCTGTATCCCCACTCATTGTCGTACCAACTGATGAGCTTGAAAAAGCGGCTGTTGAGTTCAATACCTGCCTTGGCGTCGTAAATGCTTGAACGTTTATCGCCCAGAAAATCTGTCGATACCACTTCTTCATCGGTAAAGCCCATAATGCCTTTCATGGGGCCTTCACCGGCGGCCTTGACGGCGGCATTGATTTCCGCCAGCGAAGTGTCCTTTTTGGTGCGAACGGTTAAATCCACCACAGAAACATCCGGCGTAGGTATGCGGAACGCCATACCCGTGATCTTGCCTTTTAATTCAGGGATCACCAGCGTGGCTGCTTTGGCGGCGCCTGTGGCGGCGGGAATGACATTTTGGCCGGCACCGCGACCACCGCGCCAATCCTTACCCCCCTTGCTCGGTGCGTCCACGGTTGGCTGCGTAGCCGTGGTGGCGTGTACGGTGGTCATGAGTGCCTCTTCCACACCGAAGGCATCATTGATCACCTTCACCAGCGGCGCCAGGCAGTTGGTGGTGCAACTGGCATTGGAAACAATTTTGTCGGTTGCAGGATTGAATTTATCCTGATTAACACCCATTACAAATGTCGGGGTTTCCTTATCTTTTGCGGGCGCCGAAATAATCACACGCTTGCAACCTGCTGTCAGGTGTTTGCCAGCGCCGGTAGCGTCCGTGAAAAAACCCGTTGACTCCACTACGTAATCAACGTTCATATCCTTCCACGGCAAAGTCGTGGGGTCTTTTTCCGCCAGCGTGCGAATGTGTTGACCGTTGACGATTAAGCCATTGGCATCATGCGAAACTTCACCCTTGAAACGGCCATGGGTTGAATCATGCTTAAGCAGATACGCCAGGTAATCGGCCGGCACCAGATCGTTAATAGCCACGAATTCCACATGTGGATCATTTATGCCCGCTCGAAACACCAGACGACCAATGCGACCAAAACCATTAATAGCCACGCGAATCTTTTTTGCCATGAAATATGGACTCCCGAAAAACCAGAGGACTAACACACTTCAGCCGCACCCGCGGCCAAACACGGGATTTTAGTGCGATGCGGCTCTGCTATCAACTACTGCTCTGGCACGCCTACAGATTAGGATTGACGGTGGGCTACGGCTCTGGCAGCGGCAGGTTTTACGCACGGTTAGACCTCATGCCCGTCCTGAACCATTGGACAGAATCCTGCTGGTGCCGGAGCACGAATGGAAAATGACGCAGGAAATAGTCATGCGCTCATGCTAATATCTATCTGTCGGCGGGGCTTTTTTCCCCGAACCCAAAAGCTGTCTTGTGACTGCGGTGCCCATCGCATATGTCCATGAGTGATCCATCTCATCTCACAAGCCATCAAACTGCCCCAGCCATTTGGGAGGCTCTCCCCCCACGCACGCGGCAAGTTTTGAAGGATGCCATTAAATATGCTTTCCCGGATCCGTTCGTCGAGCCGGAACATTTATTGTTGGCACTGCTCAATTCCAGACGCAGCGGCGCACAGTTTCTGATCGCACGCAGCCGTGTGGACATTTCTCCTCTGCGCGACATCCTCGCCGCGACCATCAAATCCGATGCCCCTCATCAGGCGGCGGATGGTGAATTGGAATTCTCACCCGCCATGCTGCGGCTTTTGGTGGATACCCGCGAGCTGTCCATATCGCTGGGCCGGACGTATATTTCCACTTCCCATCTGCTTTTGATGCTGGCGGCCAGCGATCTTCCGACCGGGCAAATGATGCGGGATGCCGGTCTGACTGCAAATCTGCTTCGGCGGTGCTGGCGGAAATGGCAACGCCAGCCCAACTTGCGACGCCGTTGGGCGTTGGGGCTTGAGGCCGCGAGCATGTTTCGCCCGGTTATGCCGCAGGTTCCTTCGCTTAAAACAGTTGCCGCGCTGTCGGGCATCCCTTGGAAGGTGCTGGTGCGAAAAAGCCTCCTTCATCCGGGCTATCGCACGGATCCGTTCCAGATGTATCAATACCTGCGACAGACGCGCCCCTTTGCCCTTGATCCTCTGCTGCCCGCATTTGTGGCAGTCAATTACGCCGACGTGCAGTTCGTCATCAAAGACCCGCGATTTGGCCGTGGCCCTTTTTTATCCGATTCCTTTCCACCTCGGGTGCGGCGACAGCTTGGCGCTCCAGAAACGCAGCGCAGTCTGCCGGCGATGATGCTCTTTGCTGATCCACCACGACATACCCGCATCCGGTCGGCGTTTATGCGTGTTTTTAATGCTGTTCCCATGGATTTCATTCGCCACCAAATGACCGAAATGATCCGATATCTACTTGATCAGATGGCGTCGCGACAAGCGTTTGACCTGATTGAAGCCTTCTCCGGCCCGCTGCCTACCAACGTCATCACCCGCATGATGGGGTTGCCGGATGCGGACGCTCCAATGCTCTCGGCGTGGTCTGATCGTATGGTGCCGGCCATCGGCATTCATTCCTCACTGCAGGATTTGGCCCGTGCCGATACCGCTTATGCTGAATTCAGCGCTTATCTCAAAATCAAACTTTCCAGTCGCACCAGCGACGGGATGCTGGGTGTCTTATTGCAAGGAGATGCGGCAGACTTGCCGCAGGAGGAATTTATTGCCAATTGCATGCTCTTGCTTATGGCGGGGCATGAAACCACCACCAGTCTGATCACCAATGGCATTTTATTACTTGTCAGGCATCCCGATCAACGAGCGATTGCCATGCAGAGCGCTAAGGCTATGGCACTGGCAGTTGAAGAAATACTGCGGTTTGAAAGCCCGGTTCAATGGACGGGACGTGTGGCAATGGCAGATATGCAGATCGCAGGGCAGGTGGTTTATCCTGGCGATTTGGTTCTCGCCGGCATCGGCGCCGCCAACCGTGATCCCGCCGTGTTTACCGAGCCGTCTCAATTCAGAGTAGATCGCGCTGAAAACAGGCACATCGCCTTCGGCTTTGGCATCCATTACTGCCTGGGAGCCATGCTGGCGAAACTTGAAGCGCAGGTGGCCTTTTATGAATTTTTCCGCCGTTTTCCTCTTGCCGCTCTGGCCAGTGATTCGCTCCGCTGGCGTCCGGGATTGGTGCTTCGCTGCCCCGAGAAATTGATGATGACCGTTTGAAATTCACGCCCCCGGGCGTCGCGCCGCTGTATTGGAATGGCAATACAGACGATGGTGCCAACAAAAAAATACGCCCATCGACATCGGTATTATCCCAGTCCGGATATACTTCCAAAGGCTTGCGGGCGGCACAGTGTTCCCGCGCCATGTGGAGCAAATCATGAAA
>DZDI01000241.1 GCA_022730455.1 Phycisphaera mikurensis
GCTCCCAAGCGGAGCGAGGAGTTTTTATGGTTTCCAAAGGTTTATCGATTTGCCGCAGTTGTTCACTGGCTGTTCTGGGGCTGGCCCCAATGGCCGTCGGCGCAATGGCGTTGGCCGGCCTGATGGCGGGAACGGCGTCGGCCAGCACCATCTACAGTGACAATTTTTCCGGCAGTGCTACAGCCAATTCGCTCAACGGTACCGCACCCACCGTGGATAACGGCCCAAGTTCCACGTGGACCGTTGGCTCCACCAGCGGCTACACCGGGTTTGCTGCCAACGGCTCCAGCGATGCGTCCCCCAACGGTCTTATCGCATATCTTCAATTCACGCCGGTCAGCGGTGAGATATACACACTTTCGGCCGGTTTGGATCTCGTCAATCCACTCACCACTACCAACTCGTGGATGGCGCTCGGTTTCATGGAAGGCTTGAATGGAAATTCCCGTTTTGATCAACCCTCCTCTTATGGCTCGCCGTGGGCGTTAATTTATCAGCCCTCGCCGCAGTCTAATGGCACAACCAATGTTGGTACGATTTGGGCCGGGCCTGGGACAGTAGGCGGCGTTAACTTTACGACTACCCCTGGAAACGATGGCACCGGCGTCCAAGACATGTCCATCGTGTTAAATACCATGAGCAGTGCGTGGACATACCAAGTTTACGATAACGGCTACGCCCTCAGCACCGTAAATAGCGGTACCTTCCCCGATGGAAATCCGACCATCCTTGGTGTCGGGCTTGATAACACTGGTGTGGTTGGCAGCTTTAGCAATTTTTCGCTCACCGCCGTTCCCGAGCCGGCGTCGTTGGGGTTGTTTGCGGTGGGCGGCTTGGGCTTGCTGCTGCTTAAGCGTCGGAAGACGGCCTGATGGTATTTCATTGGCGGCCATCCCGACAGCGGTTGGGATAGTGCAGGTCGTAGCAAATAGCAAAACGGAGGCCGATGCCGGTGGTTACGGATCGACCTCCGTTTTTTTGACGGCAGTCGGAGATTCATCATGCACCGCCGCGGTTTTACCCTCATTGAATTGCTGGTGGTCATTTCCATTATCGCCCTTTTGATCGCGCTGTTGCTGCCGGCCCTGGCCAAGGCCAAACAATTGGCGGTGCAGACGGTGGGGGCATCCAACCTGCGGCAGATCGGCATTGCCCTGCATGAATACGCCAATATTTATCGCGGGCAATACCCTCTGGCCAACACCTCAAATTACAATTTTGCCGATGCAACCGGTAGTCTTCCGCCTTGGGCGGGATTGTCTGTGCTGTTTGTGTCAGGTGGATATGCGCCTTTTCCAACCGGAGCTGCCCAGCCCTTTACGCCGCAGCCCGGAGTTTTACCACCCACGCCAGAAGGCATCAGCCTGCTGTTCTCCCCGGATACCAATAGCGGCTTTCAGCAAAGTGCTGCATTTCCCCCATCCAGCTTCGATGCCAAGGGCCTGTGCGATTCATGGTCGGCTGCCTTGGGCCTGAGCTACTGGGTGGATGAAGGCACCGATTACAGCGGCGCCTACGATTTCACCCCGATATGGTACGGTGGGCCCGTACCCTATGCCGCCGACATGCATAACCCCAACGGTGGCGGCCCTCTGGGGCGTTACAATCCTGATCCGCTGCATCAGCCGGCGCTCAATCCTCAATCCGGTGATGGCACACTATTGGTGACAGATAATGCCTTGTTCGCCGCGGCATATCAGGGGGCACCGCCCACGCTAGGTGGCACTACCGAGCAGATACCCTGGCTAAATGGTGCCCTCTCCAATTACGTCGGCCAAAACCCGGGCAACTACCTGCCCGCCGGCGAACATGAGATGTACAACGATGGTTCTGTACGCTGGGTACCGATGTCCCAAATCAGGGTGAGGTTCGCTTGGTTTGGCAGCTCTGGTACTGCCTATCAGGGATGGTGATCTGGGTGTGGGCTGCGGGTTATCGCGCACGCGCGTAATTCTAATGCGAGCCACAGGTTTATTTCCGTGGATGTTCCCTCTGGGCGGGTATCGGGATCGGCATAAATGAACGCGCTGGCAAAAGGCCCGCGGCTAAACATGGACGGCGGTCGCCAACGCGCGGGGGTGCGGCCCGATCAACCACCGACGCGCGGGGAACGCGCTTACGCATGCGAGCGGTTAGCTGCCGAGCTTGAACCGGCGTGCCTAACAACATGTTTTCAAAAATTCAGTGGTAATGTTAATCAGTTTGCTTTTTAGTGTTTTTGTGGCAATATAACAAAAAATGTCTTGTTTAGTGGTAATGTTATTAGAAAAAATTCGATAAATGTGCTTGCATGGTGGC
>DZDI01000242.1 GCA_022730455.1 Phycisphaera mikurensis
CAACTGGAGGAACTTCGCAGGCGGCCGCTGCGGCACCGGCATTTCGCCCGCCGGCGGTACCGCTGGTGACCTTTGACCCTTACATGAGTATCTGGTCGGAGAGCAATCATTTGGCCAACCATCGCACGCGGTATTGGGATGGTCGCATCCAGAGCCTCGTCAGCTTGGTGAGGGTGGATGGGGTGACCTATCGCCTTATGGGCGACAGGCCAAGCACGTCACCCGCCATGCACCAAGTAAGCGTAACCGTGCGGCCGACGACCACCGTGTACAAATTCGCCAACCGCAAAATTGACCTCACGCTGACCTTTATGACACCGCGGCTGCCATCGCGGCTAAAGACCATGACATTGCCCGTGACCTACATTACATGGCGCGTAAAATCTGCGGACGGACTTGCCCATCGGGTGCAGTTGTATTACAGCACCGGCTCGGCCATCGCGGTGAACCATGATAGTGAATCTGTGACATGGAGTCGCCATAAATTTGGGCCGTTAACTGTGTTAAAGATTGGTTCAACCAAGCAGGGCTATTTTGATATTTCCGGTGATCCGGTCGGCTTGGACTGGGGATACATCTACACCGCCGCTTCTGCCAGCCAGAGCACCTCGGACATAGCGAGCAACGATCGCTGCCTCACCGCGTTCATAATGAACGGTACGTTACCGACATCAGATTCTACTAGGAAACCTCGCGCTGTCAGCGACGGAGATCCGGTGGAGGCGTTCGCCTTCAATCTTGGCAAAGTTGGTATTGCGCCGATAAGCCGCCACGTGATGGTGGCGTATGATGAGGTATATGCTATTAATTATTTCGGACAGTATCAGCGGCCCTATTGGCGGCACATTTTCAAGACCCCGTCGGCCATGTTTCAATGGGCGGCCGCGAACTATCGCCCGCTGATGCAACAGAGTGCCGCCTTTGACCACGCGGTGATTGCCGATGCTGAAAAGATTGGTTCTTACCAATACGCCGCGATCGTGTCCATGGCCTATCGGCAGGCTTTGGCGGCCATGGGGATGTCCGCCGATAGTAACGGTATGCCCATGGTCTATACGAAAGAAGAAACCAGTAATGGGGATATTGCGACAGTGGATGTCATTTTTCCGGCGTCACCGCTGCTCTTAACATTTTGCCCACAATTGGAAGCTGCCTCCATCGCGCCGGTGCTTAATTCCGCCGATACCCCCCGCTGGAAATTTGCATGGTCCCCGCATGATCTGGGCACCTATCCAATATGCACCGGGCACTATAACACCGGTGGTGAGAATATGCCCATTGAGGAAAGTGGCAATATGATTATCCTCGCCGCAGCGATTGCCAAGGCGGAGGGCAATGCGAACTTTGCGGCAAAATACTGGCCGTTATTAACCCGATGGGTCAAATATCTTAGAAAATCCGGTTTTGATCCCGGCAAGCAGTTAAGTACCAATGACTTTTTAGGGTTCATGGCCCATAACGCCAATCTATCTATCAAAGCCATTGTGGCGATGGGGGCCTATGGTATGTTATGCCGCATGCGCGGCATGGCCGCAGAAGCCGATGACTATCAGGCTCTGGCCAGACGCTGGGCACGTAAATGGATGAAGGTGGATAATGATGGCAATCATTACCGCATGGCCTTCAATCAGCCCGGTACGTGGAGTATGCTGTATAATCTGGTGTGGGACGAGGCGTTGGGACTGCATATATTCCCCATGTCGGTACGGCGCAAGGAGATGTCCTTTTACATGACCAAGCTCAACAGGTATGGCCTGCCCGATCGCAGCACGGTCAGCCAGACCAAAACAGATTTTGAAATCTGGACCGCCACATTGGCCACCCACCACCGACAGTTTCAGAATATCATCAACCGCATCTACAAATTTCTTGATCAAAGCCCCGATCGGGTACCTTTTGCCGATCAGTACGGCACAAATAAGGCATGGGCGGGGATGCACGCCCGACCTGTCGTCGGAGCTGCATTTATGCCTTTCATGAATCAAACCAAACTCTGGCTCAAATGGGCTCGCCGTGGTGCCAAATTCTCCAACAATTGGGCTCCGCTGCCGCCGCTGCCTGTGTTCAGGATGATTGTACCTACGGCTCAGAATAATCCGGTCGTGTGGCACTACACGCTCAGCAAGCCGCCGGCTGGTTGGAATCAACCGGGGTTCGACAACCATGCATGGCAGGTCGGATCGGCGGGTTTCGGAACGCCGGACCCCGGTGTATCACCGCGGACGCGCTGGACTACTGACAACATATGGCTGCGGCGGCATTTCGTCATGCCACCCGGCCATTTTCCGCAT
>DZDI01000243.1 GCA_022730455.1 Phycisphaera mikurensis
CACCAGCAGCCCCGTCACCCTGGTACACGACACAGGCACAGGTACGCCTGGCAATTGCTCCAAGGGCCTCGGCTACCCACCCGCCTGCACTACCAACGGCAACGGTTACACCTATGGGCCCAACTCCACACTGGCCGAACTGGTGGCTACGGACTGGTTTATCGGCAATAACCCGGTTGGCGGCAAGTCGCTGTATCGGATGCAACTGGCGACCAGTGCCGGTGTCCCCGCCACAACTGCCGAGGAAATGGTGCGTGATGTAACGGCCATGAGCATTGGCTATCACGTGGCGCCCAATGCCAATTTCATTGCGGCCTCGGCGGTCACCGATTGGAGCAAGGTCGATGCCGTGCAGGTGACGCTGACCCTGCAAAGCGTGGATCAGCGTGCAGGCACCGACGTAAAGCCGATCACGCGCAATTACACCGCCACTACCACCGTGCGTAACCGGGTCGATTGACATGAACTCATTTCCTCACATCCCCTCGGCAGACGCGCCGCCCAGGCCGGTGTTGTCAGCTTCGAGGAAAATTCGACACAGCTGCTTCGGTGGCCTTTTACCCGCCCGATCGCGCCAGCAAGGGGTGGCGTTGGTGGTGGCGTTGATCCTGCTGATCGTCATTACCCTGGTGGGGTTGGCGGCTGTGCGGGGAACCATCATGCAGCAGAAGATGACGGCCAATTTCTACGATCGCCAGGTGGCTTTTCAGGCGGACGAAGCTGCCCTGCGCGTGGCGCAAGCGGCTATCGAGGCAGCCGCTTCACCCGCTGCGTTTCGCAACTGCTCCCCCACGGGCGGGCTGGTATGTCTGGCCAATCCGCTGACGGACCCCCAGCTTCCCGCCAGTGCCATTACCCTCGTCCCGGTGTCGGCATTCGATGCGAGCAAGCTTTCGGCCAGTCAACCGCAATACGTCATCGAATATATGGGAAATTTCCAGATTCCTTCGCCCGTGGTGACGCAGCTTTCCAGCTGTTCCGGCTACTCGCCCTGCGGATCGACCAATTACGCTGATTTTTATCGCATTACCGCGCGTAGTGGCCCGGCCAATGCCAATGCACGCGCGTCGGCGACCTTGCAGTCCGTGTTCCGGATGTAGTGCACGAAAACTCAATCATTATTGCCGAATGTCCATCGGCTTCAGTAAGTCAGGGGAAATCCCATGTCACTCAAATATGCCAAGATCCTGTCGGTGCTGACGGGGATTTTCTTTACCTGCACTGCCACCGCAGTAACCTACACCGACAATTTTTCAGGTACGCAGGCCAACCTGAACTGGAATGCGCTGGCATCTGCCTGCCTCACGGCCGGCAGTGGCACAGGCAACATCCCGGCTTGTTTGACGCCAAACGACGCGGCAGGCTTTGGTGCGCTCCGATTGACGCCGGCAACTAACAGCATGACGGGTGCAATCCTCTCCAATTTTACCTTCCCTTCTACCCAGGGATTGCAGGTAACTTTTACTACCTATACCTACGGCGGAAACTCCGGTGGCACAGCGAAGGACGGTGCCGACGGCATTACGTTTTTTTTGACGGACGGCAGCCAGCCCGTGCCCAGCACCACCGGTGCCGAGGGTGGCAGCCTTGGCTACAGCTGCTCGAATATCAATGGAAAATATGAGGGGCTCGCCAATGCTTATCTTGGGCTTGGCGTCGATGAATATGGTAATTTCCTGAACAACGGCGACAACACCAATACGGGTATTATCAACACGAATGCTTCTGGCGGGGTTTCCACTTACGGCACCAATACCTGGGGCAGCAGCGGACAGTATCAGCCGATGCGGATCGGCCTGCGAGGCGCGGGTAATACTACTTGGGCTTGGCTACAGTCAATGAATCCCACGTATTACAATGGCGCAACGCCAAACAGCACCGAAGTCAAGGCTGCCTGCAAATCTGGCCAATACGTGGCAGCTGGCAACGACCCAAGTGCCAATCTAGTCAGTATCCCTTACAACTATGCCGCTATTCCGGGCGGCTATCGGGTACTGCCGAACAGTACGCCCATTGCCAGCGAAACGGCCCAGACACGGGCTGCAGCGTGGCCGATCACCTACAAGCTGACCATTTCGTCTGCCGGCCTGTTGAATTTTTCGTACAGCTACAACAATGGTGCTTATCAGCCAGTATTGGTGAACCGGCAGATTTCTCAGAGCAACGGGCCCGTGCCATCGCTGTTCCGGTTCGGGTTTTCGTCCGGTACCGGCGGCAGCAACAACGTGCATGAAATAACCTGCTTCAGTGCGTCGCCCT
>DZDI01000095.1 GCA_022730455.1 Phycisphaera mikurensis
CCCGTATATGGCACTGGGCTTGCCCGGTGCTGCTGCCCGAAAAAATTGCCACGCCTGCTATTACTTGGACAGACTCCTAGCCCACCGTCAAGCCTAATTTGTAGGCGTGACAGAGCACTAGGGTTGCGCCACTCGCTGAAATGCCGATCAGGCCGTAAAATCGGATAAACTGGGCGGGAAGTACGGTATGCCCGGAAATGAAACAGGCGAGGAGGCTTTATGGATCAAACTCTGATCATTCTTAAACCCGATGCGGTGCAACGCGGCCTGATGGGCAGTGTTATCCATCGGATAGAACGCAAGGGTCTGTCGATTATTGCCATGAAGATGGCAATTCTCTCTAGGGCCGTGGTTGAGGCCCACTACGAGATGCACCGCGAAAAGCCGTTTTTTGGATCGCTGGTAAAATTTATGACCAGCGGCCCGGTGGTGCTGATGGTGCTGCAGGGAAATCACGCGGTAGATGTATGCCGCAAATTAATCGGCGCCACGGCGGGGTTCAAAGCGGAACCGGGAACGATCCGCGGAGATTACGGGATGTCGGCGGCCAACAATTTGATTCATGGCAGTGATTCAAATGAGTCGGCGAAGACTGAAATTGCGAGGTTTTTCAAATCAGATGAGTTGCTCACCTGCCAGCCTGCGCTGCACCACTGGGTGTATGACACCAGCGACGGCAAAGCGCAGTGATTCAAGAGGCCGCGATAATCGGAGCCAGCCTGAGGATAACGTCATGATTATTAAATCAACATTATCGGTCGCCAGTGTGCCCGTCACCATGCCGGGAGTGTCGGCTACGGACATGCAGATGCTGCTGGGGCCGGAGGATGGATGTCCCAATTTCGCCATGCGGAAGTTTACGGTACATCCCGGTGGCCACACGCCGCACCACCAGCATGACTTTGAGCACGAAGTGCTGGTGCTGGCCGGACACGGACTGGCGGTTATGCCGGATGGGTCGCATCGGACGCTATCGCCGGGTGACGCAGCGTATGTGCCGGCCCATCAGATGCATCAATTTCAAAATACCGGTGATGTGGATTTTGAATTTATCTGCCTGGTTCCAGCGCGGGTACACCAACCCGTCAACTGCAGTTGATGCATGCAACGGGTGTGAAGCGAGGACGCGATGAGCGGCGCAGCGGCGGCGAATTCAGTAAGCCGATGGAAGGCCGACATTCCGCCGATTATGGTGGCTGGTAATGAACTTTTAATATTTACCGAGGCGGCGTCCCTGGTGGCGTCAATGATTGCGGATATTGACAAGGCCCATAAGCGGGTGTGGCTGGAAACCTACATATTTGCAGATGATGCCAGCGGGCAGCGCGTTGCAGAGTCGCTCAGCGCCAAAGCCGGCGCGGGCGTCGAATCGCGCTTGCTCTACGACGCGGTGGGGTCCTATCTGACCGAGAAGTCGTTCTTTGCCGACATGCGGGAACAAGGTGTGGATGTACACGCTTATCACACATTGTTTGAGGCGCTGCGGCATTTCTCGCCATTGCGGCTGATGAACCGGCGCGACCATCGCAAATTGCTGATAGTGGATGATGATATCGCATACTTTGGCGGCATGAATATTGTAGATCATGGGCGCGACTTTCGGTTTATAAATACACCGGAAGAAGCGGCACCACACATGGGATGGCGCGATTTTCATGTCCGATTAAAAGGTCCGGCGGCACAGCAGGTTGCGGCCAGCTTTGCACGCAGTTGGGATCAGGCGCACGGTCGCATGCTGACGGCGCGGCCCGTGTCCTACCGGCGCGTGCATCTGCCCCAGGCGGCGGAATCAATTTATTTTTTTGACAGTGGCCACGGATTGGGATTCAGCCGGTCGGACCGGGTGTTTCGGCGGATATTAGGGAGCGCACGGCATGAGGCCGTGATTGCCATGGCCTATTTTGTACCGGTGCGGCGGGTACTGGGGGCGATATTGCGTCTGCGGCGTGACGGGCGGCGGGTGCTGGTGGTGGTACCATCGCTGGGGGATATGCCGCTGGTGCGACGGGCAAGTCAATATTTATATCGTAAATTGCTCAACCGCGGTATACGGATATTTGAACGCACCAACCGCATGCTTCACGCCAAACTGGTAATCGTGGACAGGCGTTGGACGGTGTGTGGATCGGCCAATATGGACCCGCGAAGTTTATGGGTCAATCTGGAATTTCTGGCCGTTATTAATTCCGAAACTTTTGCCCGGGCCGCCCGAACCGTGGTAGCCTATGAATTGCGGCATAGCCGACGGGTTAATTCGGATGAAGCCCGGCCGTTATATGTGCGGTTGCTGTGTGCATTGGCATGGATGCTGAGGTGGTGGCTGTAACGTGCCGCCTGTAGAAATCGAGCAACGGATGGTAAAACCCTACGATCGGATTGCCCAACTGCGGCAGCAGATACAGTACCATGATCGGCTGTATTACCAACTGGCTAAACCGGAAATTTCCGATCTGCAGTACGATGCCCTTCTGCGCGAGCTTATTGACCTTGAAAAGCGGCACCCGGAATGGGTGAGAGTGGATTCCCCAACGCAAAGGGTCGGCGGTGCCCCGCTTGCAGGTTTTGCGTCCGTCACCCACTCCATACCGATGATCTCCATCGACAACACGTACAGTGAGGGCGAGGTGGCGGCATTTGATGCGCGCGTGCGCAAAATGCTGGGTGGAGAGAGACCTGTTTACGCCTGCGAGCCGAAAATTGACGGCGTGTCGCTTTCTCTGCGCTATGAATCTGGAATTTTGGTACAGGCGGCTACTAGGGGCGACGGCGAACGCGGGGATGATGTTACAGCCAACGCGCGGACGATCAGAGACATCCCATTGCGACTCAACTCGGTTGCAACTCCGCCGGTTGACCCGATGGGGCAGCAATGGCCGACGCCGGCGCAGATGCCGTCCGTCATGGAGGTGCGTGGAGAGGTATTTTTGACGAGGCAACAATTTGCCAGCATCAACCAGCAGCAGGAGGATATGGGCCTTGAGCCGTACGCCAACCCGCGTAATACGGCGGCGGGAACGCTTAAGCAGCTTGATCCACGTGTGGTGGCGCGGAGGGGCTTAAAATTCATCCCGCACGGGCAAGGGGTAGTTGAAGGTTGGGACTTTGATATCTATCGGGAATGGATGGCGTACCTTGGTGCTGCTGGATTTACCATCAATCAATACATGAGTTGCGCAGGGAGTTTGGAGGATATTTATCGATATATCCACGCATTTGCCGATGAACGGCGTCATTTGCCATATGACACCGACGGTGTGGTGATAAAGCTGGACTATTTCCGCCAGCGGGAAGAATTGGGCTCCACGGCGCGGGCTCCGCGCTGGTGCATCGCCTTTAAGTATCAACCCGAGCAGGCCCAAAGCGAACTGGTGCGGGTGGTGTTCCAGGTAGGCAAAACGGGAACGATAACGCCCGTGGCAGAATTTGAACCGCCGGTGTTTATCAGCGGCACAAATGTTTACCGCGCCAGTCTGCACAATTTTGATGAAATCCGCCGCAAGGATATCCATCTGCACGATGTGGTAATAATCCAGAAAGCTGGCGAGGTGATTCCCTATGTAGTCGGCCCGGTAAAAGAGAAGCGTCCATCGCAGGCAGCCGTCATTCAACCGCCGGAGCAGTGCCCCAGTTGTCATGGGCCGGTGGTACCGGACGGGGGATTTATTCGATGCGCGAACCCGATGTGCCCCGCGCAAGTGGTGGAACGCATCCGTTTTTTTGGCGGGCGCGACCAAATGGATATCAATCATCTTGGACCGGCGGTGATTGAACAATTAACCGAGGCGGGCGTGGTACGGTCCATCACCGATTTATACCGCTTGCGAAAAGAGCAGTTAACCGCCCTGCCGCGGATGGGGGAAAAGTCGGCGGAGAATCTCATTGCCGGAATTGCAGCCAGCAAGGGACAAGGTCTGGCGCGGCTGCTGGCGGGGCTGGGCGTTCTGCATGTGGGGATTAACACGGCAGAGGACATTGCCGCGGCATTTCCGAACCGCGAAACGCTGGTGAACGTGCGATTGGAAGATTTTCAACGTGTGCCGGGCGTCGGTGATGTGGTGTCGGAGAGTCTGCATCGCTTTTTGCATCAACAAGGCGGCGCAGAATTATTAAAGGAACTTGAATCGCTGGGAGTTTCCACAACGGCAAGTCAAAATATGGCGGCAATGGATGGGCCGCTGGCAGGGAAACTGATCGCTGTGACCGGCACATTGGAAAAATATACGCGGTCGCAGATTAAAAACCTAGTTGAACAGCGCGGCGGCAGGCTTAGCGAAACGGTCAAAAAGGGTGTGGATTTTTTGGTGGTGGGCGCCGACGCCGGCAGCAAACTGGAAAAGGCCCAAAAACTGGGTATACCCATATTGGATGAGGCGGCGTTTGAGGGCTTGCTCAGGTAACGCGCAGGCGGGGCCGCTAATTGGACAGACCCCCAGCGACGTCCCCGTCAGGTTCCGCTTATCATGACGGTATAACATCTTCAAATGTTCGCCCGATGATTTTCAGTCGTAGCATCGTCATCGCCATTTGTGCCGCACGCAGACGTATCTGCGCCCGCACCCCCGGAAAGTGAAATTTTCGCACGTCAACACCGTCTGGTCCGGCAAGGCCGATGAATACCAAGCCAACAGGCTTTTCGGCTGACCCACCCTCCGGTCCGGCAATGCCGGTAATAGAGATACCCCAATTAGTACCCGCCTTTTGACGTGCTGCGTTGGCCATGGCCGCCGCCACCGATTGGCTCACCGCCCCTTCGGCCGCCAACAAATGGGCGTCCACAAATAGTTCGCGTGTTTTTGCCGCGTTACTGTAGGTCACCCAGCCGGCCGGAAAGCATACCGAGGCACCCGGAATGCTGGTAAGCAATTCGGCCACCCATCCACCGGTACAACTCTCCGCCGTCGCCACACTTTGCCGTCTTTGCCGGAGTAATTCAACCAGCACGGACTCCAGCGGCTCATCGTTGATGGAAAAGCACAAATCGCCCAGGCGAGCGGTCACCTCGGTCGCGACCGATTTAATCAGCGCATCGGCTTCTGCTGGTGAACCGCGAGCGTATATCCGCACCGATACAATTCCATCATGCACGGTGGTGCCGACGCTGGGGTTGGCGCCTCGCTGCATCAGATCGCGAATTCTATCGCCCAGAGTCGATTCCCCCAGACCAAAGGTGTTGAGTTTGCAAATGCGCAGGACCGAGGCCGCCCCGACAGTTGCTAAAACGGGCACGGCATGTTGCGTGAACATCGCCTTCATTTCTCGTGGAACGCCCGGCATGGCGAACACCTGACATTTACCCCAGCGGGCCGCAATACCGGGCGCTGTGCCATTGGGATTGCTGATGCACCGCGCTGAAGCTGGCCGCATCGCCTGCACCAGATTCACCGCTGGCATGGGCCGATGGAGGTGCTTAAAAAAGGCCGTAATCTCCTGCACCGAATCGGCATCGGTGACCAGCTTTTCCTGCATGGCCGCCGCTAGGGCTTCGCGTGTCAGATCATCTGCCGTCGGTCCCAATCCGCCTGAAATCAGGAGTACATCGCACCCATTGTGAGCCCACTGCAACGCGCGCACGATATCATCAAGCTCGTCACCCACGGTGAGATGGCGCCGCACGCGGATGCCCAGCAGTTGCAGTTGTTCGCCCAGCCAGGCCGCATTGTGATTGACGGTCTGGCCGGAGGTAAGCTCGTCGCCAATTGATAAGATATCCGCCAGCATCGGGTGCTCCACCTATTTCAACGCGGACACGGCAGCGCCCATCACGCTGACGGCACGCCGTCGATCGTTCATCATAATCGCGACGGCGGCGATGAGAGCAGTAAACTTCTCCGGCTCACGGGTTCGTACCGCATGGCAGGTCAGGCACGGAGCTGGCCCTTCCGGTTGTGCTTATGCGCCAATATTCCCGCCCTCCCGAAAACCTCAAACCCGGTGTGACTATTTTGCGCCCCACATCTGGTGGGCTATTGGTTGTCCGGGCAATGGAATTTAGTCTCATGCTACAATGGTGCCGTAGTTGAATCCTGAAAGGGACTGGATGTTTGAACTGCCCATCATCAACCTGATGCAACCCGGTTCCGGAGAACTGCTGGATCACATTAAACAAAAATTATCATTGGATGACGTGCTTCTCGGTCATGACGACGAACACTTGAAGCGCCTTGCGACCGTGAGGCGGATTATTTCTGCCGTTCAACAGGGTGGCGACCAGGCCGTGGTCAATTTCGCGGCTCAATTGGATGATCCAGGCATTACCATCAATACTCTCCGCATCCCCCAGGCTGAAATTGACCAGGCGGTCAAAAATACCGACGCTGAATTGATAGCCGCTCTGGACACAGCCATAGAAAACGTCCGGCGTTTCCAAAACGCCATGCTGTCACCTGATGCCGCGGCCGTCGTGCCTGCCGGTGCCCGCGCTGGTTCGGGTGCCCAATTGCGCATTCGCACGGTGCCACTGGGCCGTGTGGGGATATACGTTCCAGGCGGGTCGGGGGCATACCCGTCAACGCTGATCATGACGGCGGTTCCGGCGCTGGCAGCGGGTGTAAAAAGCCTGTGCGTATGCTCGCCGGCGAAAGGTGGACGTGTGGCACCAGCGGTGCTGGCGGCGGCCGGCCGTCTGGGGATAACAGAAATTTATGGCATTGGCGGAGCTCACGCCATTGCTGCGATGGCGCTGGGGACGCGGCAAATCCGGCGTGTCGACAAAATTGTCGGGCCGGGCAACTGGTATGTGCAGTTGGCCAAGCGTGAACTTTTTGGCATTGTCGATATCGATAGTTTTGCCGGGCCAAGCGAAGTGGTGGTGCTGGCCGATGCATCAGCCGAGACGTCGGTGGTGGCGGCGGAACTGCTGGCTCAGGCGGAGCATGCCCCCGGAAGTTGTCTTCTGGTAACACCGGATATCCATTTCGCCCACAAGGTGCAGCGCGAGCTGGCTGATCAGCTTGTCCAATTGCCGCGTCGCGAGATGACGGAAAAGGCTCTCACTTTTGCCAGTGCCATCATTGTGACCGCCGATCACGATTCCGCCGTTGCCTTAACCAACGAACTGGCATCCGAGCATGTGCAGATTTCCACCCGCAATGCCCGCCAAGACGCGGCGGCCATTACCCAAGCGGGCGCTATTTTTATCGGTGCGTATACGCCGGTGGCGGCCGGTGACTATCTCGCCGGGCCGTCACACGTACTGCCGACATCCGGCACCGCCCGATTTTTCAGTGGTTTATCGGCTGATAGTTTCCGACGGCGCATGTCAGTGATTGAATTGGATGCGGATTCTCTGGCCGAGGTGGCCAAACCGCTGAGCGTGCTGGCGCGAGCCGAGGGGTTTGAGGGCCATGCTCGCGCCGCCGGGCAGCGGCTTAAAAACGTGGAGTCGCACTGACATGCCGACGCCAAGGACTTTGTGCGAAGATTCGTCCCTGATTCAACCGGGCGAACCCATCGGCCTTATCGCCGGCCAAGGGATGTTACCGGTGTCGGTGGCCGCCGGTTTGCAATTGCAGCAGCATCCTGTGATTTGTGCAGCGCTTTGGGGGCAGAGTGAAGAAGAACTGCTCCAGGCCCACTGCCAATACTTCAAGCGCGTCGGGCTGCTGCGTCTCAACCAGTGGATTCGGGTCTTCCGTCGCCACGGCGTCTCGAAAGCGGTTATGGTGGGAAGAGTGGCCAAGGCCAACATGTACCAGAAATACCGCATGTTGCGATATATTCCCGATTGGCGAACTGCCCGGGTTTGGTTTTGGCGTGTTCGCCACGATAAGCGCAGCGCCCGCCTGTTGTCGGCGGTGGCTGACGAGCTCGCTGCAGGAGGCATCACGCTTTTGGACGCACGGCCTTACATACCGCAGGAAATGGCCGCCGAAGGGCTAATGACCAAGACCCGTCCCGGCGCCGATATATGGGCGGATATCGACTTCGGCTGGCCGTTGCTGCGCGATGTCAATCGGCTGCTGGTGGGCCAGAGCCTTGCTGTTAAAGACCGTGAAGTCATCGCGGTTGAGGCGATGGAGGGTACCGATGCCCTCATTGAACGGGCGGCAGGTCTGTGCAGGCGCGGCGGGTGGGTTCTGCTGAAAGCCAGCAATCCCAACCAGGATATCCGTTTTGATGTGCCGACGGTCGGGCCGAGCACCATTGACAATTTAGTACGATGCCGCGCTGCCGCCATGGTGCTTGAGGCCGGTCGCACCATCATGCTGGAAAAGCCACGCCTGCTGCAATTAGCCGATGATGCCGGTATTGCGATCATCGGGCACCTGTAAGGCGTATGGCTGCTGGCCCGCGCCCAGCCCACCGTCAATCCTAATTGGTAGGCGTGACAGAGCACTAGCCAACCTGTGTTGAGGGTGGCTTACACCGGGGATTTTCGCACCCGTTACCTTGACGCTTGATTCAAGCCGCCGCATAATGCCACGCTGCAGTTAATTGTGAATACGACAGAGCGGGGACTGACATTCGGCGGCTTTAAGGTCAGAGAGAAAGGCGAACCATGACCACTGTAACCAAAAAAGAGCTGATAGACCGCATCGCCAGCCGACACAAAGTAAGCCGGCTTGTGGTCCGGCGATCCGTGCAGACGTTTCTCGATGAGATTATTCGCGAACTGGAAGAGGGCAATCGCCTGGAATTTCGTGATTTTGGCGTGTTTGAAGCCCGCCACCGCGCTGAGCGTATTGGGCAAAATCCAGCCACGCTGGAACCCGTCAAGGTCCCGGCACGCCGACGCGTACGGTTCAAACCCGGCCGTGCATTTAAGCAGCGACTGGCAGCGGCGGAAAAGCAACAGGATCATCCGACCGAATGCAGCGATTCGCCCACCACGCACGCTGCGCCTGCAGCCGAGCTGCCCACCCATCATGGGCCAGCGCCCACGGGTGATCGTTAAATCTATGACAGAGGCCTCAATTTCTGACGCAATGCGGCTTTGGCTGGAAAATGTCGACGCCGATCTGCAGGCCCGCAAACGTGACCATCATTGGCGAACGCTTCCATCGGTGGCCTCACGTTGTGAACCGGAAATGGTCATTCGCAATAAGGCCTGCCTGCAATTTTGCACGAACAATTATCTCGGCCTGGCCGCCGACCCGCGCGTAGTGGACGCTGTCCGCGCCGGCATGGATCAGTGGGGATTTGGGGCCGGTGCTTCGCGCCTCGTGGCCGGCAATGCAGCGCCATACGCCAAACTGGAGAGCGATCTGGCTAGGCTTAAACAGAAACCCGCCGCCGTGATCCTTTCATCAGGATACGCCGCCAATCTTGCCGTGCTTAAAACTTTCGCCGCTCCAACCGACGTGGTCTTTTCCGATAAGCTTAATCACGCCAGTTTGCTGGATGCTGCCACTGCATCCGCGGCCACGCATCATACCTATCCGCATCTTGATTTTGACCGACTGGAATCGCGGCTCCGACGCACCGCTGAAAAACACGAACACCGCCCTTCGCCTGCGGCCCGCGGTCGCCGTTGGATCGTCACCGATACGGTCTTTTCAATGGATGGAGATGTCTGCCCATTACCCCGCGTTGCGGCTATTGCCCGCCGATATGCTGCGCTGCTGGTGGTTGACGAGGCCCATGCCACCGGCGTATTGGGGCCGGATGGTGCGGGTGTGGCCGCACAGCAGAATTGCCAGACCGATGTTGCCCTGTCCATAGGCACGCTTTCCAAGGCGTTTGGCTCCGTCGGAGGCTTTATCGCCGGGCCGCAAGCCGCCATCGACGCTCTGATTAATCGCGGGCGTAATCTGATCTATACCACTGCACTGCCCGCCGTTTGTATTCTCGCCGCGCAAGCCGCTTTGGATATCAGCCTTGCCGAGCCTTGGCGGCGCGCGCGTCTGGGCACTCTGGCGGAACGTGTCCGCGGCGAATTGCGCCAGATGGGTTTTAACTGCGGGCAATCCGCCAGTCCGGTTATTCCCGTCATCCTCGGCTCGTCGGAGGCGGCGCTCTGTGCCGCCGAGCTGCTGTCGCAAATGGGTGTTTGGGTTCCAGCCATTCGGCCGCCAACCGTCAAACCCAATACGGCCCGACTGCGCATCAGCCTGATGGCCACTCATACCGATGAACACATCGCCCGTTTGATCGCCGCGATGAGAAAGTTGCGCCAATCCCTGGAACGCTCATCCCGACCGCCGGGTTGATGGTATAAGCCCTGTTATTACTTGGACCAGGAGTCTGTCCAAGTAATAACAGGGACTGCGACGGCATGGATTTTGGCGGGCATCAAGAAGCGGCGACGAGGGCGTATCTGACGAAGATGATACGCCGAGGAAGCCGCGCCGCAGAGGCCGGTCAAAAGACGTGCCGCCTCAGAGGGTGTGCCGCAAACACCCCGTCGGCGGCGTTCTCCGGCCTCGACGACTCATCTT
>DZDI01000244.1 GCA_022730455.1 Phycisphaera mikurensis
CTTATGGCACTGTGAACCTGAACAGCGCCATTGTCGCCTACAATGCCGCCAGCTCAGCGCCCGATGTTCACAACGGTTCAGCCACCATCAACGCTGATCATTCCCTGATCGCCACTGCCGCCGGACATGGCATCACTGACGGCGTCAATGGCAATATCGTCGGGCATGAGGCCATGCTCGATGTTCTCAAGGATAACGGTGGCAACAGTAAAACCCATTTACTCCTGGCCAACAGTCCTGCCATCGGCTCCGGCAGCAACCCGCTCGGTCTCACCACCGACCAGCGGGGAAGCGGATTTGATCGTGTTGTTGTTTCAGTGGATATGGGGGCGCTGGAAACTGATACCGGGCTACCGACCGGAACCTGGGTTATCAGTTCCACTGCTGATACAGATGATGGAGATTTTTCTGCTGGTCAGCTCACCTTGCGGGAGGCGATTGATCATGCCCTGCATGGCGCTGTCATCTCCTTTGATCCCACTGTTTTTCCCGATGCTGCATCTACTTCTATTGTTCTGACCAGCCCTCTGGTCATCACAAAGGCCCTGAGTATTGATGGCGACAGTCGAGTTACCATTGATGGTAATGATGCCAGCCGGATCTTGACCATCAACGATCTGACGGGAACCACTTGTACGGTGCGATTAAGCGGCATAACCCTCACCGGCGGCGCCGCTGATATCGGGGCGGCCATCTGGAATGCAGAGAATCTGACCCTTTCCAATATGTCGTTGACGGATAACCATGCCACCAATATCGGTGGCGCCATCTATATTAGCTCCTCATCCAGCGCTATTGCCAATGCGTCCCTGACCATAGACCATTCTACCCTGACCGATAATTCTGCCACAAACAGCGGCGGCGCCATTTATCTGGCCTCAACCATGCCCACCAGCATGAGCGATATCAGCTTTACCGCCAATACTTCAAGTAATGGCGGAGCCATATACCAGCAGGGAGGAACCCTGCATATCAGCCGCTGTCCTTTTGCCGATAACAGCGGTGGCAGCGGGGGAGCTCTTTCCGTCAACTCCGCAACCACGAATATCAGCGAAACGCTTTTCAGCAATAACTCAGTGACTTCAAACGGCGGGGCTGTTCACGCTGTTTCTGCCACAGTCGCTCTTGCAAACTGTACCATTTCCGGTAACTCAGCAGGGGGCGGGGGTGGCGGGATATATCAAAACGGTTCCACCGTGACCGTCAATAATGCCACGATTGCCTATAATACCGCCAGCAGCTATGGCGGTGGTATTGGTACTGCTTATGGCACTGTGAACCTGAACAGCGCCATTGTCGCCTACAATGCCGCCAGCTCGGCGCCCGATATCTACAACTATGGCTCAACCATCAACGCTGATCATTCTCTGATCGCCACGGCCGCCGGACATGGCATCACTGACGGCAGCAATAACAATATCGTCGGGCATGAAGCCTTGCTCTTTCCATTGGGCAATTACGGGGGAGTAACAAAAACCCATGCCATTCAAGACAACAGCCCCTGCATCAGCGCCGGCAGCAATATCCTCAATCTCACCACCGACCAGCGAGGAGCCGGATTTAATCGTGTTGTTGGTTCAGTGGATATGGGGGCGGTAGAATACACCACCAACACGATTCTGACGGTAAGCAAAGCAGGAAATGGCAGCGGCGCCGTAACCAGCAACCCTGCCGGAATTGACTGCGGTGAGACCTGTTCATCCGCCTATGATCCCCATGCAACGGTCATATTGACAGCGGTCGCCGGACTTGAATCTGTTTTTGCGGGCTGGTCTGGAGGAGTATGTGCTGGAACCGATGCGTGTACGGTCAGTATGGATCAGGCCCGGTCGGTCACAGCCACATTTACCCTGAACACCTATCCATTGACCGTCAATAAAGCCGGAACGGGAACGGGTACAGTATCCAGTAACCCAGTTGGTATTGACTGTGGAAGCGATTGCACTCAGAGTTACGACTACAACACCCTGGTAACGCTTACTGCCTCTGCCGATACCAGTTCGACATTTACGGGATGGTCGGAAGCCACCTGCACAGGAACAGATCCCTGCCAGGTGAGCATTACCCAGGCCCGTTCGGTCACAGCCACATTTACCCTCAAGCAATATATCGTCACCGCCAATGCAACCGGAACAGGAGCCGGCAGCGTGTCGTCTGATATTGGCGGCATCAGTTTTACCTATCCTTCCGCAAGCAGTGGCACAACGACGGCCCTTGATCA
>DZDI01000245.1 GCA_022730455.1 Phycisphaera mikurensis
CCGCGTGGTCTAAACAGCCGGATTACGGGATTTGTTTGCAGACGCGCCGCGTCAGGGCGATTGACATTGACATCACGGATGCCGGTATCGCGGCGGACATTGAAGCGCTGGTAGCCGCCGGGTTGGGGTATATGCCAGTGCGGCGGCGCGGGGATAGTTCTAAGTGTCTAATGTTCTTCTTCCTCGAAGGTGAATTCAGTAAGCGGGTCATCCATATCGGTGACGGCTTGGTGGAGTTCTTGGCTACTGGCCAGCAATTCATTGTTGCGGGTACCCATCCAAGTGGCGCTCGGTACGAGGTTGACGGCGGCTTAGACGCAGTATCCATCCCTACCGTTGATGCGGATGCGTTTGAGGCTCTGTGGCAGTCGCTGGCGGATAAGTATTCCGGCGGCGACTGGACAGAGGCAGGCGGCCAGCGGCGCAGCAAGCAACTCCAAGCGGCTGCGGCATCTGACCCCGTAGCGCAGTTCCTCGATGAGCATGGCTGGACACTGGATAGTGCCAAAGATGGTACGCGGTATATCCGCTGCCCGTTTGAGCATGAGCACACCAGCGAATCCGGCGTTACTGCCACGGCGTACTTCCTTGCTCATACGCATGGGTATGTCAATGGCCATTTCCGCTGCCTGCATGCCCATTGCGCAGGTCGGGACGACAGGTCGTTTTTAGACGCGATTGGCTATTCCGAATTATCTTTCGATGACATAGCCGCAACGGACACCAAGGTAGCTCGGTACCACACCGTGCAGGCTTTCATACAGCAAATAGACGATGCTGAGGAATTTGAACTACGGGAACGCGTATGCGAGGCGATACAGCAATCTGATGGGCTTGATGCGGTTGACCGTGAGCGGCTGGCTACGGTGGTAAGAACTCGGATGAAAGGGCTTGGTTCAGCCATTTCACTTCCTATGGCGCGTAGCTTAGTCGCGCAGCCTAAGAAACTCGACACCAAATTTCCCGCATGGCTCAACGGATGGGTGTATGTCACTGATGTAGATAAGTTTTTCCGGTGCGGCAAAAACCAATTCTTGAGTACGCAGGGGTTTAACGCGGTATTTGATAGGGAATTAGACAAAGGTATTGAGTCGGAAAATGCCGCGCGCGCGGCGCTAGGCTTTTATCATATCCCCACAGTGCAGCGCACCATGTACATCCCTTGGGCACCTGAGACGTTTACTACGGATGGCATCCGGTGCGCGAACTCATACCGGCCAGAGAGCGTGCCAAGTGCTGCGGACGCCATAGACGCTGACGGCCAAGCTGCCGTAGATACGGTTTTGCGCCATGTAAGTTTAATCTGCGGCGGTCGGCAGGACATATCCGACCATTTGCTGAACTGGATAGCCCACAATGTACAGCAACCTGGTGTGAAGATACGACATGCGGCATTAATCAAGGGCATTGAAGGGGATGGTAAATCGGTTATCGGGCAGCTTATCGGCACCGTGATGGGGTATGGCAACACCACTGAAGTACCAAGCGCGGTTCTCCAAACAGATTTTAACGGGTATGCAGAGGGCGCTTGTGTCGGCATTTTGGAGGAGGTCAAAATGCATAAAGACTCCTTGGATACCGCGAACAATATCAAGACGATTATCTCGAATGACCGGGTCGCCATCCACCGTAAGGGGCGGGATGCGTACAACATTACGAACGTCACCAACTATATCGCATTCACCAATCACACGGACGCCTTACCGCTATCAGACACTGACCGCCGGTGGTTTATTATCTTCTCCCCATTCCAGTCCATTGATGATGTACACAAAGCTATCGGCGAAGATACTTCGGTTTATTTTAACCGTCTCCACGGCGCGTTAAAACGTTACCCAAGTGCATTGCGCAGATGGTTCCTTGACCGTGATGTAAGTGCGTTTGACCGTAACAAACACGCGCCGGTAACCGTAGAAAAGTCGGTTATGCACGCGGCGGCGTATGATTCAGACCAAATTGTTAAAGATATTATAGAAGAAGGGATACTAGGAGTTAATGGGCAAGTGGTATCTATAGCGCACCTGTCGTCTGAGATTACCGTGCGGGGGGTGTACACCCTACAGCCAAAGACGCTTGCTAAAGTCTTGGGTGGCTTGGGCTTTGCACCGGCATCGAGGGTTGCGTGGCAAGGTGCGCGGCCTTCAGTGTGGGTACATACCTCTTGCATAGTTGACCCTGCTAAAGCGCCTAAAGAAGCCTTATGCGCTCT
>DZDI01000246.1 GCA_022730455.1 Phycisphaera mikurensis
CCTAGACCCCCTGTGATTTCCGCGACCGAAAAGTCGCGGCCTCATTGAAGCTCGATATCGGCATCCCCAGCGAGCGCGCAATTGAGAATTTCCGCGACCGAAAAGTCGCGGCCTCATTGAAGCATAATTGGGGTTATTGGGATTGACCGAGGACTTAAATTTCCGCGACCGAAAAGTCGCGGCCTCATTGAAGCATTAAAAGCCATTTTACCACCCGCCATTGGGGAGTATTTCCGCGACCGAAAAGTCGCGGCCTCATTGAAGCAAGCTCACGAAGTCAAGGGGTTCTGGCGGGACGATATTTCCGCGACCGAAAAGTCGCGGCCTCATTGAAGCCTCACGCCTGCGGAGCCGCCTCCGACGAGCCAGGCGGCCAGGGCGGCGCAAGGCACCGCCGTTAAACATTATCGCACCGCGGCTTCGCCGCAGATCGTTATCCTTGCTGGTGCGTCCGCACCAAGCCAGTCCGCGAGCCGGAATTTGGTTCGGTGCCGCGGACATGGCGACCATAAATTGGCGTCTGGACCGGCTTATGTTTAGCGGGCCACGCGGCGTGGCCGCGCGTCAACCCAAATATCGGGCCAGTTCCTGATGGGCGGCGGCCACGCCCGCTCCGAACGCAAATGCGTGGCCCTGCTGCCGCAATACCATCTCCATCGCGCTGACCGCACCCAAGGTATCGAACGCATCCACATACCCCATATGGCTGATGCGAAAGAGTTTGCCTTCCATCGAGCCTTGGCCGGCGGCGAGGTGCATGCCAAAGTTTTTGCGCATGGCCGTACGGAACGCTTTGTCATCAAAGCCGGCAGGATAAAGGATGCCGGTGACGGAGTCCACGGGATTGGACGAAAAAATTGCCAGCCCGACCGCGGATGCCGCCTGCCGCACCGCTGATGCATATGCATGCGTATTTTTGAAAATATTTTCCAAGCCTTGACCGAGAATCATTTTCAAGGCGACGCTTAAGCCGCGTACCAATGACACGGCCGGGGTCCACGGCACATCATTATCTGCAAGGCTCTTGAGATAGTGCGGGAGGCTAAGGTAAAGATTAGGCTGAGAGACGGTTTCAGCTTTTTTACGGGCTTTTTCCGAGACGCTTAAAAATGCCAAGCCAGGCGGCAGCATCAGCGCCTTCTGCGAACCAGTGACCAGGATGTCGACGCCCCATTCGTCGGCTTTTACTTCAATTGCGCCTACGGCGGTAATACCGTCAACAATCAGAATGGCAGGCGTTTTTCGGACATGAGCTGCGATGGCTTGCAAATCCTGCACGGTGCAGGTGCTGGTTTCGCTATGGCATAGCGTGACGGCGTCGAAGGTGTCGGCGGCCAATGCCTCGGCAACGCGATCCGGTGCGACCGCATGGCCATAATCGGCTTTGAGTTCAGTAATCTGGCATTTGTTGCGTTTGGCGATGGTGACCCAGCGTTCGGCAAATTTACCATTGGAGAGGGCCAACACTTTTCCGCCGGTGGGAATGGTGTTGATCATGGCACATTCGTAGGCGGCCGTACCGCTGCCCGCCAACGTCACTACTGGATTGACCGTCTGGAAAAGCTGCTGAAGCATCCGGGTGCAGTCGGCAAAAAGTGTTCGATATTCTGCCGTGCGATGGTGAAACATCGGTTTGGCCATTTCGAGCAAAACTTCTTCGGGGACGCTCGTGGGGCCGGGGGTAAACAGACGTGTACGATTCATCGGGATTCCTTTTCTTCTGGCCTTCGGGGCAACGGTCAAGCGACGATTGCACCGGAAAACTATAAGCG
Source organism: Phycisphaera mikurensis (assembly GCA_022730455.1). Taxonomy (GTDB): domain Bacteria; phylum Planctomycetota; class Phycisphaerae; order WQYP01; family WQYP01; genus JAJZGD01. Next base: position 1,773 of record DZDI01000246.1, read on the forward strand.
AATATTCATTAATTGAAAAAGCGCGGCGAGGCTGGAGCGGGTCAGTCGTCGGATGCCGCTACGCCGGTAATTTCCGGCACTTTTTCGCAAAGGCTTTTCTCGATTCCCAGCTTGAGTGTCGCCTGCGAACTTGGGCACCCAATGCAGGCCCCCATGAGCCGAATCACCGCCACATTGGCATCGGTAATCTCCACCAGTTCCAGGTCTCCTCCATCCCACTGGATCAGGGGCCGAAGTTCATCAAGGGCGCTGCGCACGCGACTCTCCAACGTGGAGGCATCAGATTGCGGCTGGACGGTGTTCATGCTTAAAGTATAGTGCCAAAGAGGCAGGGATCAACTGGCATGGTATGCAAATTCGCAAGCGGATACCTGTGTGCAGGCGGCCGCGACGGTACCCATCTGGTCTTGATGAGTCATCCCAAGCGATGAAACA
>DZDI01000247.1 GCA_022730455.1 Phycisphaera mikurensis
GCAATGGCCGCCCGATGGATTCATAGGTTTTGCGCCCCATGATGATGGGCTTGCCCATAGTCAGGGCTTTGAAGTGTTTCAGGTCGGCGGGCAAATGCCATGGCAGGGTGTTGTTATTGCCGATAAGTTGTTGTCGATCCATGGCGGCAATAATGGCGTAGCGCATCTTGGATTATTCCGTGGGGGGGTTGCTCGGAAAACGGGCTGAGGAGAATTTGAGCACCAGTACGGCAAGGGTAAGCATCAGAATCGCTCCTGTGAAGGAGAGGATAACAAGGTTACTCATTTCTTTGACATCCACCACGAGAATACGGGTGAGCGCTGTGATGGCGATGTAGATAAGGTAGCGCACGGGCAAACGATGGGTGCGGAAATAAATGCCCACCATGGCAAGAATTTCAAGGTAGATAAATAGCAGCAGGATGTCTTTGAGCGTGGGCGCGGCGGCTCCGGCGAAAATATGGGTAAACTCACCAAAAGCCGACCAGACGGTGGCAATGGCAATGACAAACAACATGATGTTGTGCAGGACAGCGGTAAGGATATTTCCGGCACGATCCACGATTCGGCTGTTGTGAATACGGCTATGGTTTTGTTCGTTCATGGGGATACTCAATGACCTTGGGGATACTGTGGAGACACCGTTATAAGCCAGATTTATGACATATCCAACGGATATCTTAATTAGAAGTGTTCCAAAAGTAGGGTGGATAAGCGCAGCGCATCCACCAAAGGGCGGCATGGTGGATGCGAAGGGTTGTGCCAATGTCTCGACCCTCTCCCCAGCCCTCTCCCGTCAAGGGAGAGGGAGTAAATCCGGTTTTCGTAGGGTGGATAAGCGCAGCGCATCCGCCAAAGGGCGGCATGGTGGATGCGAAGGGTTGTGCCAATGTCTCGACCCTCTCCCCAGCCCTCTCCCGTCAAGGGAGAGGGAGTAAATCCGGTTTTCGTAGGGTGGATAAGCGCAGCGCATCCGCCAAAGAGCGGCATGGTGGATGCGCTGCGCTTATCCACCCTACAAATACCCCCGCACGGGGGTGGCAAATCCAGATTATGCTGAGTTCTACAATGAACAAACCAAAGCTATCAATCTGCTTTTAATTCCTTCACCCAGGCTTCCATCGCTGTGGTTGCCACCGGCATGGGTGGCTCCATGAAATTCACCACAAATTTATCACCCAAATCGGCCACGCCAATGGAGCGCGGACGCACGGCCATGACGTGCGGATTGGGCAGCGCCGTGCCAAAACAGAACACGATGAGCTTTGCATCCACAATTTCAGGGGCTATCTTGCCTTCCGGCAACGCCTTGGTATGGGCAAAATGATCGAACGTGCCAATGTAAGCTGCGATAGGATGCGCTGCGATCTTGGCGTGCAAAAACGCAATAATCTCATCCACGTTTGTCATCGTGGTTTCAGTTTTGGGCAGCTCCATTTCAAAAACCGGATAACGCTCCATCAAAACACTTTGCTTCATAATCGTCCCCTCATGATTGATTAACTAAATACCTACATCGACAGGATTGATTATCCATCAATGAAGCCTGCTTCGTCCAATCCCGACACGCAAGCTCGGTTGTTTACGTCTTGCGACCCAAATCAGCTTGGGCGTGGCTCGTGTCATTACACAGCCAACAACCCTTGGGTAAACCCACACACTGCGGCACAATGGCTACCTTTATTTTCAAGCAACGCCCACCTTATGACCACGCCCATTCTGCCTAAGCCTTCCGACATTCTGCTTTTCCACCTCAGTCACATCGACCTTGACGGCTACGGCGCGCAATACATGACCCGTGCCGCAGGTTACCGTGCGCGTTATTACAATGCCGATTACCGCGATATTCCCTATGCGCTGGATCAGATTTTTGATGATATGTCCAAGGCGAAAGAGCCGTGCATGTTATTGATTACCGACCTGAATTTAACGCTTGAGCAGTCCGACATGGTGGCTCAGCGGATTCAGAATCTAAGCAAAGGTACACCCTCGGCTGGCAAGAAATCCGGCAAAGCACCCGCCAAATCCAGCCTGCTCTCGCCAGAAATGGCCGCCATGCTTAAAGGCGCACTCGCGGCCAGCAGCGAAGACGAACCCGAAGAAGCGCCCATCAAGCCCCTGTTGCAACTGCTCGATCATCACGCCACGGGTGAAGACTCTGCCAAAAAACACGACTGGTATTATCTTGACACCGAACGCTGCG
>DZDI01000248.1 GCA_022730455.1 Phycisphaera mikurensis
TCAATATTGCCAGGTTGCTGTATTATCGTGGCACTGCATCTACGAATATAATCGTCATAGACGCAAACGACAGTACAAACCTGACCATTGTCGAGCCGCGCATCACCACCGACAAAACCGTTACCGCCCCGGCGGGCAATGTCCAGGCCGGTGATGTGGTTTCTTATACTGCGCGTTTTACCAACACGGGCAACAGCACCGCCTTTGAAGTGACTGCGCTCGACACCCTGGCGCAGGGTGTGACCTATAATGCAGGCTCTGCCGTTTGTAAATATTTCGATGGAACTACCACTGCTTCGATTGCGGTCAGCGTGGTTGATGGCGGCACAACCCTCACCTTTGACGGCAACCCGGCTGGTTCCTGGGATATTCCCGCCACCGCCCCGGATTCCTACATCGAATGTGAATACACCGTCACAGCCCAGAACACCCTCATTCTGGATGGGACCAAACTCAATACCATTGATGCGGATTGGTCCTCCATGCCCGGAACCTTCACCGGTGAGCGCATCTACGATGACCCGACACCGGCCTATCCCTTCGACGGAACCCAGGACACCGATACCGCCACCTTCCCGACCGGCGCGCCCACCATTGTCAAGGATGATGGCGGCGTGACCCAAACCGTGATTGGGGATGTCATCCATTTCACACTCACAATCGCCTCCCCGCTCGGAACCCTGGACAATGCCAAAGTGGTTGACCACCTGCCAGCCGGGTTGATTTACGTGGCCTCTTCACAAACTGTCAGCGCCGGGGTTAATGCCCCCACCTTCACCCCCGTTGGTCCAGTAGACGGCTCCGGCCCTGTCACCCTCACCTGGGATTTTGGCGCGGGCGCGGTCGTGACTGCCAGCCCCTTCACCATTAAATACAATGCGAAGGTCGCCAATGTTGCCAGCAACCAGAACTTGACCGTTCTGCTCAATGATGTTGATTTGAACTACGATGATGCCGCTGGCGCGCTAAAAACCGTCAGTGACGATGAAGTATCGACCATCACCGAACCCGTTCTGGACATTACCAAGGCTGCCGCCTCGCTTGCCGTCAACCCTGATGCCGGCGACACCGTCACCTACACGATCACGCTCGACAACCTGGCTGTCAACGGCAGCACCGCTACCGCCTACGATGTCCACTTTGAAGATACCTTGCCCGTCTACGCCGACTTGCAGATTGGCACAATTTCGGTTTCGGGTTACGGCGCTGCAACCCTCGATACAACGGATTCCAATGACTTATTGAATCTGGTTGATGTGAAAATCAGCGATATTCCGGTTGGCGCTACTGTTACCATCACCTACGAAGCCATTCTGACCAGCGCGCTCAACCCCAACCAGTTGATTCAAAACACGGGCGATGTCTATTGGACTTCCCAGCCCGGCGATAACAATCCCGGAGACGTGGATGGCGAGCGTGACGGCGACGGAACCAACCCGCCCAACGATTACCATGATTCGGATACTGGCGACCTGACTGCTGACAATATCGAACCGGTTAAATCCATCCTTGCCAGTTCCGAAGCCCACACCGGCGAAACCCTGCCCGGCGCAGCGGATGTCGCCATCGGCGAAATCCTGCGCTATCGCCTGGCAGTGGCAGTGCCGGAGGGCACCAGCAGCGACTTTGTGATTGAAGATCAGCTTTCAGTCAGCGGCGGCGCGGCCCTCGTCACGCCTTTCCTTGATGACACCATGACCATTACGGCCGTCAACTTTGGCGTGGGCAACTTCGACAGCGCGGACTTTGGCCCAGCCCTTGAAGCTGCCAATGGTACTGCGGTTAGCCTGTACAATGCGGGCGGAACGGCGCAGTTCACAGCGCCCCACGACCTGGTAACCCTCAGCGCTGGCAACATCCTGACCTTTGACCTGGGCGATATTGTCAACCTGGACACAAACCCCGATGCGAATATTGAATACATCTACATCGAATTCAATGTTTTGGTCACCAACGTTACCGACAACACCTTGGGCGACATCCTCGCGAACAACTTTGATGTCACCATCAATAGCGGCACACCGGTCATATCCAATACGGTCAATGCAACGGTGGTTGAGCCTGTCTTGACTGTGACCAAAACTGCCAGCGCCGATACCGATTGGGAATACGGCGACACTGTCACTTATACGATTGTTATCGAACCCGCCGCAACCAGCGCTGCCGATGCCTTCAATCTTGAAATTGTTGATACGCTCCC
>DZDI01000249.1 GCA_022730455.1 Phycisphaera mikurensis
CAAAACCCTGCATCTCCACAACGCCGCGCAGCATCAGGCGCAGAGAGCTGTCATCTTCAACAAGAAGGATGGTATTGGTTGACATTTTTTTGGCCGTCGAAAATTGGGCGAATAAATTCGCCCCTACACATACCAGACAACCATGTAGGGGCGAATTCATTCGCCCAATCTATTGGTTATGCCTCTGGCTCCCATGCGCCGCATGGGAGCCAGGATAAACCAGAGGGAAAAGTCTTGGTACCCAAGCGGTGCCTAATGGCAAGAAACGACTTTATTGTAAAGGTACGGCGTAAAATGGCACTGGATCGTTGGCACCGCTTGGCGTGCAGGTTGTCACACTTGCTTGTCCGTTCCCGGTATCCAGACTTCCATCATCCATTTTGGTATCCATCTCCATGGCGATTTCGCAGGGAAGATTAGCGAACTGGATAACATTGACGATATTGGGTACAAAACCAGCCCCGCTTACACCCGACACCGCCGTGGACAGAACCGCCACAGTAACACCGCCGAACCAGGTATTCACGGTGGTCGATTTGATAAGCCCGGCGTTGAAAAGGTGGTTTTGTCCACCTACCCCAAAGACATTCGCTGATTCCGCAGCACTTATTGCTCCGTCTCCGTTTCCTCCGGCAGCTACAGAAGGAATTTCGTTTGCCGTGTATATCCAATCCCCGGGAAGATAGTGATAACGAACTTTAAAAATCGCTGTGGCGGATCTGATATCCTCGACAATGGTGATGGCATCATTCACCTGGACGGTTTGAATGATGCTGCCACCCTTCAGAATCCCCGCAAGGAGGATACCGATGATCACCAGCACCACAGCGATTTCGACCAAGGTGAAGCCTTTATTGTTTTTCATGGTTCTTGGGACACTTCTTCGAAAAGCACACTGGTGGAAGAAGCAATGGTGGCGCCGTTCGTCAGTCTGTTCAGGCCGGATGGGCATGGTGAACCTCATGGACAAGTCACTGGATTCGCTCCAATTGGGATTGTAAATACCGTCGGACAACCTGGGCCGGCCGGTGCTGTAGATGTTGAGGCAGCACATATGGGAGTGCCACCTAATGTGCAGTGTGGCGCTCCTGGAGAGCAGGTTGGAGTTGCCCCAGCAGCAGAGCATGTTGGTGTTCCACTTGCAGTACAGTTGAAGGTTCCACTAGGGGTACAGGTTGCTTCGAGAGCAGAACTGGAAGTAGAACGACAATAGGCATAACAAGCTTTCAATGTTCCTTCATCAATCAAAGGCCTCCAGAGATCAGCAGGGGTCATATACAGCACCACATCATCGTACCCCGCCTGTGGATTAGGATCAAGCAGGTTATAAGTGGCTCCCGTCGCAGCGTTCGTATCTTCCGTTGCGACTCCGCCAGTCGGTGCCATTCTGGAAGTTCCTTTTGTAGTGGCAGCCCCAAAGCCGTTCTTGCCGTGAGAGATGACGACGACGACAGCCTGTGCAGTAAGGGGGGGAGGACTACTTACATCATTCACTGTGATGGCTGTGTACGTGGTCTCAGTGTAGCTGGCCAGATCAAACCCGGTCACCGATGTCCAGTTTGTCCCGCTGCCAGTATTTGACACCCGATATGAAAAGTAGTTTCCCCATCCATCCAGCACGGCATCACGCGGTAAACCAAGATCGCGATAAGGAAGCACACCCCACCCTCCAGCATCCATTGTCCCGTCTGGCGGCAGAGCTGTATCTGCGGGAGGAAGCCGTTTGTTATTTCGCAAATATCCAATCAATGCGGTCTTTATCGTCTCCTGCTTGCTGCGGGTATCCGAATAAGCGGAGTGATCTTTGATGGCAGTGAACATCTTGACGCCCATGGTCAGCATGATGCTTCCCAGCAACACCACAATGGCCATTTCGGCCAGGGTAAAGCCTTTATGATTCCAATGATACTTCCAAGGCGAGAGAGGTTTGTTACACTGCGATTCACGGTTCATAGTATTCTCCTGTCAAGAGTGCCAAGCGAGATTAGCAAGCAATTATCGTAAAAAATTCCTTGTTCCCGCATGGCACGCGCGCAATCACAAAACGATGTAATACATCCAAGCTGTTTTGCCTTGAGAAGTATTCCTAATACCCATCGTACCCACGCTCCAGCGTGGGCACGCAGTCCCTATACGCTCCAGCGTCCCATATCATACACGCCGCTGGAGCGGCTCTGGCACGGGTTCC
>DZDI01000096.1 GCA_022730455.1 Phycisphaera mikurensis
TTAGAGTGTCCATACCAATTGGCGAGTCCGGAGGCATTGCGATGATGGAGGATTTTGCCAACCATCGAATTAATTCTTACGACAAGGACCTTGACTATCCGGCTGTTAACGGCGTATCAAAGCTATCCAGTCGCCTCAGCGCTGGAACTGTATCTATCCGGCCATGCGTCGTGGCGGCTATCACACAAGGGGCGTTACGAGGATGCGGCGGCGCCGAGCACTGGCTTTCAGAATTGATATGGCGTGAATTCTACAAGATGGTCATGTTTCATTTTCCACACACGGCCAAATCTCCTTTTCAGCAACGTTATACGCACCTGAAATGGTCCAATCCAGAGAGGCTGATCAATGCATGGACGCAGGCCCGTACCGGATACCCGATTGTGGATGCCGCCATACGCCAAATTCATACCACCGGCCTCATGCATAACTGCCTGCGCATGATCGCCTCAATGTTCCTCACTAAAGACTTGGACACTGATTGGCGCATCGGTGAACGCTATTTTATGCAGTGGTTGATGGATTATGATCAGGCCAGCAATGTGGGTGGATGGCAGTGGAGCGCCGGCACCGGCACGGATGCGGCCCCGTACTTTAGAATTATGAATCCCATTCTACAAGGACACCGATACGACCCAGATGGATTATTTGTTAAGTCGATGCTGCCGGAACTCTCACGCGTACCTCCCAGATTTGCGCATGAGCCATGGATGATGCCATCGGCATTGCAGCGACAATGTGGCTGCGTGATTGGACAAAATTACCCGTCACCGATTGTTGACCACAACACGGCCCGCAAGGCGGCCATAAAGAAATTACAAGATTGACGGCTCGCCATCAAAAGGGTTACTGGGGAAGCGCCGGTCAGCAGCTCGGCGGCTCCCACGTGGATGCATCACAGCGGCGATTTTGTCACCATATCTCCGGCCCCTGATCGCGTTTGACCACCGTTCTGGTGGGTTGGGGTGTCGTCTGCCGCGAGAGATTCAACGACCACCGGGCGGCGGCACCGATTCATTTTTTGCCGGCTGCGATTGCTGCATCCACCATACCATTTCCTGCGCACTTTCAAGCCAACGAATTTTCTGCTCCATGGTGAGCTTCGCCAAACGCCGCATCTGGGCCAACTCATGGCCATCCCATCCGGATTCCCAGATCGTATCGTCGGAATTGTTATTGTCGTTGATGTCCGTCATTGTGCTTCCGGGTGCAACGCCTTCAACTTCTGGATATCCAGCAAATCCTGTGGTCGCCCCGCCATTGATTTAAGCTTGAGTAAATCCGGCAGTGAGCACATCGGGGCGGCCACGCCTTGGGCGATCCCAAAACTTACGGCATTGACGATTGCCTGGTCAAAGCCCAGTGGATCTTCTACAAATATATCAATCTCTGTGCCCGGATGCGTAGCGCTAAATAGCGAAAAGACAGTCATTGCTTTTTCACGTTTCCATTCGGCCCGTTTCACCGGATTTGCAAACTCTTCCATCGCCACCGGCGCACGGGGTGCGTATCCCATCGCCTTGAGCACGCCGATCGCGTTTGCCGCGTTTATCGGATCAAGTCCGACCAACAGATCAATATCGGCGGTGAATCTTACGTAGCCGTGTGCCACCACCGCCAATCCGCCTACCACGAGATAGCGCACTCCGCCTTCGTTAAGGTGTCTGATAATGGTCGCCACACTATCGTAATGCACAAACTTTCATTCCTTTTCTATTGGCTGACTTCATCCTACCACCATCATCGCTTTGCTAAAATGTTCAGATTCAAGCCCGGCGACCCGCACGCGCGGATGCATCCAATCGGCATAATGATGTTTAGCAACGCTTTGTCCCCGACTGACGCATCCTAAATTGAAGGACACCTTCCATTTGGTGGCCTCGGACGCGAAAAAGAGGACGGCATAAACGCCGCCAGCAGGACGGTTTCATCGGTCGCAACGGCCTTGCCCGGCAATAAGGCGTGGCGATGTAGAAACGCCGTCAGGCACTCCATGCGGCTTGCTGCGCCGCATTATTTATGATCCGGGTCCTCTTCATCGGTGGGATCCAGCGGACGCGACGCGAGGTAGGTTCCATCCATCCAACGGCCCAGATCAATAAGGCGACACTTCTGGCTGCAGAACGGAAATGCCTGATCATCCAGAGCGGCGGCCGGCTTCCTGCAAATCGGGCAACGTGGCGAATTCAAAGAATCGGACGCGTTCACAGATCGACTCATGGTTTGTTCTTGCCACCCTTTTTGGAAGGGCTGGCCAGTTTAGATTCCACAGCCGGCACGGTGGTTGGCGATGCGGGCGCTTTAGGTGGAGACTCACTGGCCACTGTTTCTTTGGTATCTCCCGCGGCTTTGGGTACGTCGCTGGAGGGCGCTTCTTTTTTGGCGGCGGTTTTATATCCTTCAGACCGGTAGTCGGTTTCATAAAAACCGCTGCCCTTGAAGATAATGCCCCCACCGGCAGAAATTAGCCTGCGGGCTGAATTTTTCCCGCAATTTGGGCATTTTTTAATCGGCTTAGCGGTTATGGACTGAAATAATTCAAACTTTTTACCGCATGCTTCGCATTGATATTCATAGGTAGGCATAATATAAAATTCCTGACTTTAAATGCCCCGATCCGCTTACGACACCGCGGCCGACACCTTAACCTTGGCCGATCGCAGCAAACGATCGCCGCAACAGTATCCTCGCTGCAAGGTTTGAAGAACAGTTGACGGAGGAACTTTGTCGGAAGGCTCGGAAGCAATGGCCTCATGTCGGAACGGGTCGAACGGTTTGCCAACGGGATCGAACGATTCGATGCCACGCTTCTGCAAAATTTTGGTGAGTTCGTCATACGTTATTTTGACACCGTCGAGAATATTTTTAGCATCCACCTGCGACGGATCGACCGACAGGGCCATTTCAAAATGATCCAATACTGAAAGCAATGTTTTAGCGAAGTCTGCTTCGGATGCTTGCCGCGCTTCGAGCAATTCCTTCGCAGACCGTCGGCGCAGATTTTCATAATCTGCCTGCCACCGCGCCACGGTAGTGCGCAATTCGTTGGCTTCACGCTGATAGCTGCCTTCAGCAGCGGCTTCCGATTGATTCTCGGCTTCGGCCGCTGCGTCACTTCCCGAAGTGGGATCATTTTTCATTTCGTCGGATCGTTGAGAATCTCTATGTTTCATGTTTTCACCCCTGATGCTTCGTTCCTTAAGACTTTGCTTCTGATGTTGATGTGTGGTCGCCCACTACATAGTCGCGCATTTTTTCAAAGAAATTTTTTCGGGCGGGCAACACCGCCTCGTCTTCAATATGCGCATACTGCCGCAGCAATTGCTCCTGCGCCTTACCTAATTTTCTTGGAATTTCCACCATGATTTTGGCGACAATATCGCCTGGTCGGCCACCATGGACGTCTGGCAAGCCGAGGTTTTTCACTCGAATCAATTCTCCGGGTTGGGTACCGGGAGGTACTTGCACAGTGGTTTTACCTGTCAACGTCGGCAATTCAACCTCCGCTCCGAGAGCGGCTTGGATCATGCTGACAGGCAGTTCCAGGTAGAGATGATTTTTATCCCGCTGGAGGAATGGATGTTCAGTCACGCGCACATACACATGCAGGTCGCCATGCGGGCCACCCTCGCCGCCTGGTTCACCTTCGCCCCGCACACGAACCGCCTGCCCGTCATGAATGCCAGCCGGAATTTTGACCGCTATTTTCCGCTTTAGCAGTGTCTGGCCACTGCCATGGCATTCCGTGCAAGGCTTTTCAATGGTTGCCCCTTGGCCGCTGCACTTAGGACATTCAGTTACCATGGAGAATATGCCGCCAAAGCCGCGTTGCACCACCTGTCCACGACCGCCGCACGTGGTGCAAATTTTTTTCTTGGTACCGGGTTTGGCACCCGACCCCTTGCAGGTTTCACAGTGATCATGTCGGGTAAATTCGACATCCTTTTCCACACCCGACTGTACTTCTTTGAGCGTGATGGAGACCTGCGTTTCTAAATCAAAGCCGCGACTGGGCCCTTCGCGCCGTGCACCGCCACCACTTCCCGCCATACCGCTGAATATGTCGTGAAACATCGAAAAGATGTCAGTGTTCTGCATGTGAGAATAGTCGTGTACCGCTTCGCCTTGCAGCCCTTCGTGCCCATATTGGTCGTAGCGTGTCCTCTTTTCAAAGTCTGACAGAACTTCGTAGGCCTCGGCACATTCTTTGAATCGCTTTTCGGCGTCGGCGTTGCCCGGATTGCGGTCAGGGTGGTGAGCGATGGCGGCTTTACGATAGGCACTTTTAATCTCATCCACGCTGGCGCTGCGGGAGACTTGCAGGATCTCATAATAATCGCGTTTGGTGGGCATAAGCATTCCTGCCGTTACAAAAAGAAAAAGCCCGAGCCATCATCCGGCCTCGGGCCATGAATCTATCTCTTATGATACGGCGGGATGAGGCAAGACAAACCCGGTTGGCCAATGTTCAGCGAACAGCCCCGGAAATCTTCTCTGCATCTTCCTTTACATCCGTAACCAAAACATCTGTAGTAAGCAACAAGCCAGAAACCGAAGCCGCGTTCTGCAGGGCGCTGCGATTTACTTTAGCGGGATCGACGATACCCATTTTGAACATGTCGCCATACTTGCCGGTCGCAGCGTCATACCCGAATGAACCTTCTTTTTCCAAGATGGCCTCGACGACAACGCTACCATCCTCACCGGCATTTTCGCTGATTTGGCGAGTAGGAGCCTGGAGGGCTTCGATAATGATGTCGAAGCCAACCTTTTCATCTCCGCGAGCCTTGGCTTTCGCACTTTCAACTGCGGCAATGGCCCGAAGGAACGCTACGCCGCCACCAGCGACGATTCCTTCCTGAGCCGCCGCACGGGTGGCGTGCAAGGCATCATCAACACGGAACTTGCGTTCTTTCATGGTCGTCTCAGTAGCCCCGCCGACTCGCAAAACCGCCACTCCGCCAGTAAGTTTGGCTAGGCGTTCCTGCAGTTTTTCACGGTCATAATCGCTGGTGGTCTTGTCAATTTGCATGCGGATTTGGGCGATGCGGGCTTCGATATCTTTTTTCTTGCCGGCACCTTCCACAATCGTGGTGTTGTCCTTATCCACCACAATGCGCTTGGCCCGACCCAATTCGTCAAGCTCGATAGCGTCAATCTTGGTACCCAAGTCCTCGGAAAAGAATTTACCCCCGGTCACCACGGCGAGATCGCCCATGATGGCCTTGCGGCGATCGCCAAATCCGGGGGCTTTCACCGAGCACACCTTCAAGATGCCGCGAAGCCGATTCACCACAAGGGTAGCAAGGGCTTCCGACTCAACATCCTCGGCAACAATCAGCAAAGCCCTGCCCGCCGTGGCTATTTTATTCAGCAGGGGGAGAATTTCACTGATGGTGGAGATCTTTTTCTCAAACAGGAACACGTACGCGTCTTCCAGAACGCATTCAAGCGTGCCGGGGTTAGTCATGAAATAAGGCGACTGATAACCCTTATCGAACGACATGCCCTCCACCAAGTCCATGGTGGTTTCAATACCCTTGCCTTCTTCAATGGTAACTACGCCATCGCGGCCAACCCGGTCAATTGCATCGGCAATCAGATTGCCGATCGAGGCGTCTGAATTGGCAGAGATAGTGGCCACCTTGCAAAGATCATCGCGACCAGAAACCTTACGAGACATTTCTCCGATGGCATTGGTGGCAACCACCACCGCCTTGTCAATGCCGCGTTTAACCACGACGGGATTCATACCCGCGGTTATGTGCCGTAGACCGGCCCCATAAATCGCTTCCGCGAGAACGGTAGCGGTAGTGGTACCGTCACCGGCCACATCGTTGGTTTTACTGGCGACTTCATTAACCAGTTTGGCGCCCATGTTTTCAAAAGGATCAGGAAGTTCCACTTCCTTGGACACCGTCACACCGTCGCGCGTCACCTGGGGCGATCCCCAGCTCTTGGATATCACCACGTTCCGGCCGGATGGCCCGAGTGTGACTTTAACGGCCGAAGCCAATTTGGTGAGCCCGTCAAAAACTTTATTGCGGGCGGCCATATCGAACATGAATTGTTTTGCTGCCATGGTAATCCCCTAAATTCTGGCTTAAATATTAAATAACCTAACCGTCATCCATCACCGATTGACGACGCCGAGCAATTCGCTCTCTTCAAGAATGACCAGCTTCTGGTCATCAATTTTAATTTCCGTTCCGGCGTACTGACCGTAGTACACTTCATCACCCACCGAAACGGATGGCGGAACACGCTTACCGCTGTCAAGCAGCTTTCCAGGCCCGATGTGCAACACCTTGCCGCGCGTCTGTTTTTCTTTGGCGCTTTCCGGCAGCACAATGCCACCGCTGGAGGTGCTTTCAGCTTCTGCGGGCTTGACAACAATTCGATCTTCCAAGGGTTTAATCTTCATGCGTATCTCCATTTCGTACAACATCGCCGGTCAGAAAGGCGACAATTCCATATTAATCAATTGAAAAGGGACTCCGCGCCGCCAAGGCAACCTATCGCGGCCTCGAACGGCTTACATCATGTCCATGCCACCCATACCGCCCATACCACCCATGCCACCCATGCCACCCATGCCGCCCATACCGCCCATACCGCCAGCGCCCGGTCCGGCGGCATCCTTGGGCTTGGGTTTTTCAACAATAATGGCATCGGTAGTCAGCAGAAGGGTGGACACGCTGGCCGCATTCTGCAGAGCGCTGCGCTCAACTTTGGTGGGGGTAATGATTCCGGCTTTGATCATGTCCGGCTCATATTCCAACGTAAGGGCGTTGAAACCGAAGTTATCTTTGCCAGCCAATATTTTCTTAACAACAACGGCGCCTTCTTCGCCGGCATTTTGGGCGATGCAACGCGTGGGTTCCTGAAGAGCTCGGCGGACGATCTGCACACCGGTTTTTTCATCGGCGGATTGGGTTTTAATAGAATCCAAAACCGTGAGGCTGCGGATTAGAGATGTGCCTCCGCCCGGCAATATACCCTCGGCGACGGCGGCGCGTGTGGCATGGAGTGCATCTTCCACGCGGGCTTTTTTCTCCTTCATTTCAGACTCTGTGGCGGCGCCTACATTGATCTGCGCCACCCCACCGGCCAACTTGGCCAGGCGTTCCTGAAGTTTTTCACGGTCGTAATCGGATGTGGTGATATCAATTTCGCGGCGAATCTGTGCGATACGGGCCTGAATCGCTTTTGATTCTCCAATGCCTTCGATAACGGTGGTGTTGTCGGCATCAATCTCCACCTTGCGAGCCTGACCAAGATCGGCAATCGTCACCTTTTCCAGGTCAATGCCCAAGTCCTTCATGATGGCCCGGCCACCCGTGAGCACCGCAATATCTTCCAGCATGGCTTTGCGACGATCGCCATAGCCGGGGGCTTTTACCGCCGCTACGCTCAGGATGCCGCGAAGCTTGTTGAGCACCAAAGTAGCCAGCGCTTCAGATTCGATATCCTCGGCGATGATCAGAAGCGGACGTTTGGCAGCTTTGGTCTTTTCCAGGATGGGTACCAGCTTGGTCGCACTGGAAATTTTGTCTTCGTAAACCAATATGAAAGGTTTATCCAAAACAACCATCATGTCGTCCTGATTGGTGATAAAGTTAGGCGACAGATATCCGCGGTCAAACTGCATACCTTCGACGACATCGACGAACGTATCGAGCGATTTCCCTTCCTCGACAGTAATGACTCCATCTTTGCCCACCTTGTCAAAGGCATCGGCCATAATGGAACCAATTTCCCGATCATTGTTGGCACTGACGGCCGCCACATTGGCAACTTCCGTTTTGTCAGCCGCATTCAGAGGTTTGGAGAGCTTGCCCAGATTTTTGATGACAGCATCGACGGCCAGCCGAATGCCACGCGCCAACGCCATGGCGTCGGCACCAGCGGCCAAGTTGCGATACCCTTCTTTAAATATGGCTTCCGCCAATACGGTGGCGGTAGTGGTACCATCACCGGCGATATCGCTGGTTTTGGTGGCGGCTTCTTTCACCAGTTGGGCACCGACATTTTCAAATTTATTCGAGAGCTCTATCTCTTCCGCAACGGAAACGCCATCTTTGGTCACGGTTGGTGCTCCCCACCCTTTATCCAAAATGGCGCTGCGCCCGCGGGGGCCGAGCGTACTTTTCACGGCTGAGGCCAGCTTGGTAACACCTTCGAGCAAGCTTTTACGGGCGTTTTCATCAAACGTGATCTGCTTTACTGCCATTGGTACAAACTCCTTAACTGTCGCCCTGCCTTCGGCGGGCACTACCCAAATTCTTACGCGTGGTCGCCAGCGATAGGCCGCGCCGACCAACCGCCGGTCAGCCGAAGAATATGCAACCGCTATGCCAAGGTTAAAATTACATCTCAATTATGACACGTAACTAACGTTATAAAATTGCTTTACAAAAACTTTAACGCATTCATCGAATCTCCCTCGCAGTCCCATTTTTGCTGCCGCTGTGGCAGCATAGAAGCCGGCAAACCAACCTGAATTGCCATAACGGCAGAAAAGCCGCCCGCGCTTTTGCGCGTCCGTTGCACGCCCGGCGCGGAGCTTTTACGGCAGCCGCAGCGGGCATTGACCGAAGGCTGACGGCGGGCGACTTGTCATCGTGTCTGCGAACCTGATCGGTGGCCAACCCGTGGGTGGATGCCCATTGCCGCGCCACGCCGGAAATAAGATATTTCATCGGTTTCAGGCCAAAGGGGTCTGGCGATTGCAAGCACGCAGGGGAATGCACTCACACGAGCAGACGGTCAGCCGCCGGGGCTTGCCTCGGCGCCTTTGTTGGCCTCCGGCTTGGATTCAGTGGTAAGGGTAAAACATTTACTCTTCCATTACTCTTCCATATTTTACAGTAATATAAATTCAATTGCCGCATTGGGTGGTAAGTTTAAAAAATGCCCAAAATTTCATTGTATTGGGCTGGCAATGTGCTACGCTGAGGGTGTCGCTGCAAGTTTGGCGAGGCCATGGGGCCGCATGGGTCGCAAACGCCCCCAATGAGCGGTTTTGCGATGTGTGCAAAATATGATGGCGGAATTGCCAAAAAATGACGTTTGAAACGGTGTATGATCAATAAGGACGGTTGAATCGACTGTTGTCCGCCGCCACGTTGGTAGCGGATATGTTCCCCCGCTCGGATGGCGGGAATTCTAAGCGGCTCCCAAGCGGAGCGAGGAGTTCTTAGTGGTTCCCAAACGTTTTTCAATGGGTCGTGGTTCATCACCGATGTCCAAGGCGGTGATCGCCTCTTCAGCGGCGGCCGCTCTGCTGCTGGCAATCCCGTCGGCGCACGCAGCGCTGTTGATTTACGAACCGTACAACTACCCCAGTTTGGCACAGGGCGCCACCATGACGGGTGTAACCACCAATGCCGTGGGGTTACCCGGGAAGTATACCGACTACAACGTCATTAGTACTAATATTAACCCCCCCGCCACCAATGACGTCACCTATAACTCGGACAGCTTGTCCTTCCCAGGCCTGTTAGAAGAGGGTGGTTCCGTCACCAGCAATCCCAACGGTGGCAAACCCATCTTTTCCGCACCGATAGCCTCTTCCGTGGAGAGTGGCATCACCGGGGGATCTGTGTACGGCAGCTACGTTTTCTCCGTCACCAGCGATTCCGTCGGGGGGTACAAAGGCACCGGCACCGGCCAGGTTAGCGGCTTGCTCTTCGGCACCGACACATCGGCCAACAACAGCTCGATTATCAACATCTCCCCAATTTCGTGGGGCCAAAATTATGGACAGATCAGAATAGGCAGCGTACAGGGATCTGGCACCGGCACGCAGTTGGTTGCCAATACCTCGTATCTCGAGTTGTTCCAGATTTCGTTGAACCTTAACACCGGCGGTGTCATGGCTTATTCGTGGACGCTGAGCAACTCGCAGTATGCCCATTTCAAGGGGGATTTAACGGCAACGGCGTTGAATGCCGCTGGCACCGGAACCGCTGCCGACCAGGTTACCGAGAAAGCCAGCGCGTCCGGCACGGACAGCAGCCTTCTCTCCTCGTTGTTAGGCATAACGAACATGTCCTTGTTCAGTTATGGCACCACGAGCACCTACGATGAAGTTCGCATGTCCAATTCCAGCTTGGCTGAGGCGGCACCGGTGCCCGAACCTGTA
>DZDI01000250.1 GCA_022730455.1 Phycisphaera mikurensis
CCAAAGGTTTATCGATTTGCCGCAGTTGTTCACTGGCTGTTCTGGGGCTGGCCCCCATGGCCGCCGGCGCACTGGCCTTGGCCGGCCTGATGGCTGGAACGGCATCGGCCAGCACCATCACCGTGTATTCGGAAAATTTTGGCGGCGCGGCAACAACCGCCACACTCGCCGGGACTTCCCCGACCGTTGACAATGGCGCCAGCTCGACATGGACTCAAACCTACAGCAGTGGCTACAACTACACGGGGCCAACATCCTACGGTCCGCCAGTCGTGCAGGGGGCTCCAGGCCCAACGGGATTTCAGCCATTCTGGAATGCCAATGGTACCATCACCGGCTCATACGACACCAACGGAAATGGAGCCTTGGAAGTCGCCGGACTTAACTTAACACCGGTAAGCGGCCACATCTACACGGTTTCCGCGAATTTGACTCCGACTTCCTACGTTGCCGGCAACAATTCCCAGGATGGATTTGTGGCAGTGGGCTTCATCAGCGGCAGCCAGGCATCTGGTGTTCCGCCATTTTTTGCCGGTGAGGGACCTTGGATGCTTTCTGAGTTTACGGGATCACAAGGCAGCCCGACCAATACCATCCAAGGCTTTCCTGGGCCGGGCACAGACCATGGATTTACGGTAGCACCAAACCCGACGGTACTGGGAGATATTTCAACGGTGGTGCTGAACACCACGCAGCCGCAATGGGTTGAGACTGAATATTACAATGGGGTTCAGGTCGGGATTTGGGGATACGCCGCGGGTGCCAATCCGACCGGGATTACCCAGGTGGCTATCGGCGTCAACGGCGAGAGTGCCACGGTTACCAACTTCTCGCTTACGGATCAGACCGTGCCGGAGCCAGCATCGCTGGGTTTGCTGGCGGTGGGCGGCTTGGGCTTGCTGCTGCTTAAGCGTCGGAAGATGGCATAAGGCCGCGGTTTGGCGCAGGCCGGGGGCGGCATGCATCGCGCCGATGATTGTGGAACAACCGGGATGGCCAATATAAATAATTTTGTATTGGCCATCCCTCTTTAGCCTATTATGAATCAGGAGGTTCATCATGAAGCGTCGCGCATTTACCCTCATTGAATTGCTGGTGGTCATTTCCATTATCGCCCTTTTGATCGCGCTGTTGCTGCCGGCCCTGGCCAAGGCTAAACAATTGGCGGTGCGGACACTGGGGGCATCCAACATGCGGCAGATCGGCATTGCCCTGCATGAATATGCCGATATTTACCGTGGGCAGTACCCGCTGGCCAATCTATGGAATTATCCGTTCGGAGACCAGATTTACTTTGGCGGACCCCATGGCACCACATACCCGATCGCTGGTTTAGCCATGTTGTACTATCAATCGTTTGGAGTTCAGGGCGGCAATATGATTCCATCCACCGTACGGGCCGGCATTCTAACGCCGAACGCCGCCGGTATCAGTCTGCTGTACTGCCCGGACACCAACAGTGGCGAGTTGCAGTCGCAAATACCCGCAAGCTACTACAATTCGCAAGGATTGAATACCAATTGGTGGCTTTACATAGGTTTAAGCTATTGGGTGGATCGCAGCACAAATTACAAAGCTGCCTATGACGCACCGGCGGTGGCGGGGTACTACACCGGGATGCCGATAACTGGAAACATGAACAATGGTAATTTGGGCGGCGAATGGTATTTCATGAATGCGGACCCGGCGCATGAGCCGGCTTTGAATCCGCAGTCGTCCCCTGGATCGATTTTGGTAACGGATAACGCGCTGTTCTCCAACACCTTTGCCGATGCGGGCCAGGCAGTCGGCTTGGTGGATTTTCTGGCACCCGGCGCGAATTCCAATTACGCAGATGAGGGAACAGGCAATAACCTGCCCGCTGGAGAGAACGAGATGTATAATGATGGCTCGGTTCGCTGGGTGCCGATGTCGAATATCAAACCTCGCATGCTGGGCCCCGGCCCCATTTATTTCGGCTGGTAGCCCTATTTGGGTACCGCTGGTAGGCATGCCCGCACACCGGCAATCCGCGGCTTATCGCGTGCACTCGCGTAGTTTTAAAGCCACGCGTTTATTTCTGTGGATGTTCCATTTGGGCGGGGATCGGACCCGGCATAAATGAGCGCGCGGGCACAAGGCCAGTAGTGTCCGGCCCGGTATTTGCTGCGGGCGTTTTCAGCGTATTCGGGGAC
>DZDI01000014.1 GCA_022730455.1 Phycisphaera mikurensis
CTAGGTGCGGATCAAAACGTCTGCTCATATTTAATCATCGTGGCAATGTGTGTTTTGTGGTCGATGAGCGCCTGTTCCACCGCACGACGCCAGTTGCTTTCAGCCAGCTCGGCGTATTTTGCGTCGCGGTACGCATAAATAATCGAGCGGCTGGCCGCAATAACAGCTCCCAGGCCTCGAGAGTCAAAAGCGGGCAGGCAATCAGCCAGCGAACCTCCCTGTGCTCCGATACCGGGTATTAAAAATATCGTCCTTGGTGCGGCGGCTCGCACAACAGCCAACGCGTGGCCGGTCGTAGCGCCCACCACTGCACCGAGATCGCTGTAGCCGTACGCTCCAGCCGTCCCTCCCCAGCGGCTCACAAGTTCAGCCATTTGCACATAGACCGGACGTCCGTCGGCGAGCAGCAGTTCCTGAATTTCAACGCTGCTGGGGTTGCTGGTACGCACCAGTGCAAAAACGCCTTTACCGCCGGCTGAGGCCGTTTCCAGAAAGGGCTTAACGCCGTCAGAACCCAGATAAGCATTGATGGTAATGGCGTCCGGTCCGGTATTTTCAACGGAATCCACATAATGGGTATCGGCCAACTGGGCGATGGCATACTGGACGGCCGTGTGACCGATATCGGATCTTTTTACATCGCCCATCACCAGCAACCCAGCTTGACGGGCTGCCTTGATGAGTTGCCGGTAGGCGCTCACCCCCGGGGCGTGGTAGCGCTCAAAATAGGCACTGTTAATTTTAACAGCGGAAACCAGTGGAGCGGCAATCTCGATGATCGCCCGTCCAAACTCCAAAAACATCTCAGCGACCGCTTGGGCGTTCATGCCTAGGTTTTCATCGGCAGTCATTTCTGGTGGCAATCGATCTAATACAGGATCAATTCCTACAACTAGGGGTGTCTTTTTCTCAATGATGGCGTTGCATAAACGATCCGAAAACGCATTCATCTTATTTCATCACCTTTGACCCAATAAACAGAGCCTCGGCCCGCACACTGGATGAAACTATTGCAACCCCACCGTAGCCCCAACACCACTTACCTCAGGATCACTATGGTATCCAGAACAGGCACACGGGCGGTAGCTTAAAGGAAAATTCTCCCGGCGAAAATCGGGCCGATGTAAAAAACAATTTGACGAGCTCCGGGTTTGTCGTCATAGTGTGGCAGTCCGAGAACATTTCGCCGGACTATTGCACGCGTCATCATTCCTGTTGTTACCGCGCGTGTATGGGAAAAACTTTTGCTTGGACGGAGGTCTGCACCATGACTCGTCTGCTCGGTCGCGTTAAGTGGTTCCATGATCGCAAGGGTTTTGGCTTCCTTACGGCACCCGACAGCCAAGATGTCTTTGTGCATCACACAGCCATTCGTGGCAATGGCTTTCACACCTTAAACGAGGGTGAAATGGTGGAGTACGAGGCTGAAGCGGGACCAAAGGGGCTCAGGGCCACCGTGGTGTGTCGACTGGAAGCCACGCCGCTGGCACCGCAGTAAACTCAAACCTGCAGGCGGTACGTGGCATAGGAATCGATTCGCCGTTGTCTGATGGGATGGCCGATCAGGCCTTCCTTTTAGTACGCACCGGCGTCAGACACCGCCACCAATTAAGGAAGTTTTCGGCCTTGGTTCGCGGAGTGAGGTTAGGCCGCGTGTATACCTTGCCGGATTAAGAAGGCCGCGTAGTCTTCCGGCGTATCAATACCATGATGCGCTTGGGGGCTGTCGTGGACGATAATTTTTGTGCCCATGTAGAGTGCTCGCAGTTGTTCAAGCTTTTCAATCTTCTCCAATTCGCACGGCTCGGTCTGGCTCAAGGTAAGCAGGAACTCCCGGCGGTAAGCATAAATGCCCAGATGTTTGCGGTATAGGCCTCCAAGCATCAATCCCGGTGTATGCGGCAAAATGCCGTCACGATCGTGCGGAATCACGCTGCGGGAAAAATACATTGCAAATCGCCGCTGATCCACAACCACTTTTACCACATTGGTACGATACACCTCCTGGGCATCATCAAAAGGCGCCGCCGCAGTGGCCATCGGCACATCGGTGTTTTCAAGAATGCGAAACAGGCTATCGATTAAAGCGGGATCAACTTCGGGCTCATCACCCTGAAGATTAACAATATATTTATAGTCCTGATATTCCGGCATTTGTACGACCTCGGCAATGCGGTCTGTGCCTGAGCCGTGAGCCGGTGACGTCATCACGGCACTGCCACCAAAACCTTTGACCGCTTTCATGATTCGCATGTCGTCGGTCGCAACGACGACCGCAGTCGCACGCGTGACGGAAACGGCCCGCTCGTAGACATGCTCAACGAGATATTTCCCGGACTGTCGCAGAAGCGGCTTCCCGGGAAGCCGGGTTGATTCGTACCGGGCGGGAATCACTATTAAGTTTGACACACACACTCCAATTCTTCAGTCATTGTCGAGCTGCACCTTTCAGGGATATTGTCCGCCATATGCTATTTTTTCTGTGCGACATGCACCTGAAGCAGTTGTTCATACGCAGCATCTATGGCTTGCGGGATCACCCGCACCTGCCCTACCGTGGTCATGAAGTTAATATCTCCATTCCACCGTGGGACGATATGCATGTGGATATGTCCCGGCAGTCCCGCACCGGCGCAGTGACCAATATTGAATCCGATATTAAATCCCTGCGGATTCATCGCGTTCTCCAGTAAATGCTGTCCATGCAGAGCGAGTTCCAGCATATCGGCTCGATGGTCGGAAGGTAAATCGCCGAGTTGGGCGACATGGGCGTAGGGTGCAACGAGCAGATGGCCATTCACATAGGGATACCGATTTAACATCAACAGCGCCGATGCGGTGCGGGCAACAACCAAATGACATCTGTCATTTTCCGGTTCGCGGGCCGCTTCGCATAAAAAGCAGCCCGGTTTGTCCGCCGTAACGCTTTTAATATATTCCAGTCTCCATGGAGCCCAGATAGATGCTGTCATAAGATTCTCCACACGCCGCCGCCGGCTTATGCTACAATCAGACTCGACGCCGAGCCTGATTTTCGGCCAAAACATGACGATTGAAAAGGACTTTTGTTTATGCCCGAAGTCTCCAACGCCATACTAGGTACCATACTGGCCAGCCCCTGCGCCATAGTCATCTTTGGCGCCACCGGCGACTTGACCAGCCGCAAACTGCTACCGGCTATTTATAACCTCAGCAAGGACGGTTTGCTCCATCCCGACACCGTGGTTGTCGGTTTTGCGCGCCGTCCCAAAACTGATGATGAATTCCGGCAGGAAATGCTCAAGGGCGTCAACTCATTTTCGCGCAGCCGCCCCGCCGACAACACTCCATGGAACAAGCTCGCAGAGCGGCTATTTTATCATCAAAGCACGTTTGAGGACGCACATGGCTATGCTTCACTTGCGACACGCCTAGCCGATCTGGATCAGAAATACGGCTTATCCGGCCGTCGCCTCTATTATCTTTCCACCAGCCCTGCAGAATTCAGCACTATTGTGCATCAATTGGGCGAAGCTGGCTTGGGCAATATTGACCCCTTCAATTCAAACGCGTGGCGAAGGGTGATTGTGGAAAAACCATTTGGACATGATTTAGCATCTGCACAGGAGCTGAACCAGCAGATCAACCGCGTGTTTGACGAGTCACAGGTGTATCGCATTGATCATTACCTGGGCAAGCAGACGGTGCAGAACTTACTGGCCTTCCGCTTTGCCAACGGCATTTTTGAACCCATCTGGAATCGCCGCTACGTTGATCACGTCCAGGTGACAGTAGCAGAAGACATCGGCGTGGAAGGACGCGGTGGCTATTTCGATACCGCTGGCACCCTGCGGGACATGCTTCAGAATCATCTGATGCAGTTGCTCACATTGGTGGCCATGGAGCCGCCGGTTTCATTGGACGGCGATGCCATACGCGATGAAAAAGTCCGAGTTCTCAAGTCGATACTTCCTTTTACGCCGGAACAGGTGGAAAGCCTGACCGTTCGCGGGCAATATGTGCGGGGAGATCGCAATGGGCAGGCGATTATCGGCTATCTAGAAGAACGTGGTGTATCACCGCAAAGCCACACTGAAACCTATGCGTGCGTTCAATTGGCGATCGATAACTGGCGATGGTACGGCGTGCCGTTCTATCTCCGCAGCGGAAAGCATCTGAAGTATAAGGGCTCTGAAATTTCAATCCATTTCAATCGTGCTCCCGGCGTGCTGTTTAATACGCCCCAGCGCGGGGCCGGCGCCAATGTCCTGACGCTTCGCATACAGCCGCGCGAGAGCATTGGCCTGCAAATTAATGCCAAACGCCCCGGGACTTCCACGGCCGTCACTCCTGTTCAAATGAATTTTCAGTATCACGAGGCATTCGGAAGCTACTCTCCCGAGGCTTATGAGCGGCTTTTACTGGACGCTATTCTGGGCGATTCCACTCTATTTATCCGACGAGATGAAGTGGAAAGTGCATGGAATATTATTGATCAAATTGAAGACTCGTGGGCGGTTGGTCAACCACCCTTAAAGTTTTACGCACCCGGTTCGTGGGGGCCGGATGAGGCGAATCAATTAATGCGAAAGAGCGGACGGTATTGGGAAGAATTTCCGCAGTGATGATTAATGCTGCGCTACGGCCTGTTCAGCGGGATTGAACCGCGCTTGAGGTCGCTGAATAAACGTGTAAGGCGATCAAGAAAATCGGACATGGAATGCTGACGCCTGACACGCTGCAGAGCGTTTTCACAAAGAATACGGGTCTCCGTAGGCTGCATGACGAAGTCTTCCAGGCATTGTGCCCAATCTTCTGATTGATTGACAATGCGGCACGTATCAGTTGTGAATGTCTCCGTCAGTGATGTACCGCGGCACATAATAGCCTTCCCGGCCGCCATCGATTCCAATCCGACCAGCCAGACGCGTGTTGCAGGATTTATGTTAATTATCACATCAACGCTGAGTATGGCCGAGGAAACGGCGCCAATGGCGGGAATAAAACTGATCCGATCGAGAAGTTTCATACCCCGTGCCATACGCCAGACCTCATCCCTGGCGATGCCGGCATCAAGCAATAAAAGAAGGTGATCGGCGGATCGACGGGTGGCGGCAAAGGCTTTAAAAAATACTTCATATTCGTGCGGATTTTCGATTGCGTCCAGACAGGCGATGGTGAGGACACCCTCTCCCGCATGGCGGCGCGGTAATTGGACTCCGTCATTGATTAAAATACCGGGTACGATAACAGTGCTGTGCCCCGGCGATCCCGATGCAATGCGAATCCTCTCTGACCCAAAAATTGAATAACTGTCTTGGTTCGCACCTGCCAAATCAATACGATCCAAATGCCACCGAGCTATGACCATATCGCGCAATAGAGGCAACACCGCAGATTGTGCCTCACTCCACCCCATGAGCAGGAGTACATCAAGCTTATGGCGGTGCAGTTCCGCAGCAATAAGCCGTTCATTCCCGAGCCAGCCGGATTGAACCCATTTCATCCACGATCCAGACCGCACCTGCAGATACCCAGCGACATAAGGAGCTAGAGAGTCGATGGATATATCATCGCCGACGATGTATACACGCATACCCTCAGCGGACAATGCCACGCTTACCTGTCGCAGGATGGTCAGATCGGATAACAGATTTTGCCGGTCAATCCATATGCCCAGTCGCAAAGGAGGGCCGGGCGGGAAACTGGAATCCAATGCGTCCGCATACATGCCGGATAGCAATCCTCATAAATAGAACGCCCCATTCCAAGCTCCATCCCGCAAACCATAATAGAGAAATGGTTAGTCAGGCGCTCTCTTTGAGAGGAATCGGTTGGGTGTCAAAAAGACTCACACGCCCCTCAACGACATCTGCCGTAACTGAGTATCGCCCCTTTTGCGTCTGGTCCGGCAAATGGTACATAAAGTCGAGCATGATCTCTTCCATGACACCGCGTAAAGCGCGTGCGCCGGTGTCGCGTTTAAGTGACCGCTGGGCAACGAGCTGCAGGGCCTCATCCGAAAATTCGAGTTCACTGCCTTCCATTTGAAAGAAACGCTGATACTGCTTAACCAAGGCATTTTTAGGCTCGGTGAGTATCTGAATCATCCCCTTCTCATCCAGCGGTGCCAGAGGCGCAATGATCGGCAATCGGCCAACAAATTCAGGGATCATTCCAAATTCGATCAGATCATCGGGAGTCACATGCCGCATCAATTCCGTCTGGCGCTGCATCTGCTGCGATTCAGGTTCAACCTCGGCATTGAAGCCTATGAGTTTTCGACCGAGCCGCTTGGCAATGATTTGATCTAATCCGACAAACGTACCGCCACAAATAAAGAGAATGTGCGACGTGTCAAGCTGGATGTACTGTTGTTCGGGATGTTTTCGGCCGCCCTGCGGGGGTACGTTGGCTAGCGTTCCCTCAAGCAATTTGAGCAGCGCCTGCTGAACACCTTCACCCGAAACATCACGGGTGATGGAAACGTTCATGTTGGTTTTACCAATTTTGTCGATTTCATCAATGTAAATGATACCGCGCTGGGCTGCTTCCAAGTCGTAATCTGCATTTTGAAGCAGCTTCAATAGAAGGTTTTCTACATCTTCACCCACGTAGCCTGCTTCGGTCAGGGTAGTAGCATCGCCAATAGCGAAGGGCACGTTCAAACTGCGAGCCAATGTCTTGGCCAAAAGCGTCTTGCCCGATCCCGTCGGGCCAATGAGCAATACGTTTGATTTGTCGAGTTCAATATCGTCCTTGCTGCGAGCGTCAGCGTGAGCCAACCGCTTGTAATGGTTGTGCACTGCAACCGCCATTGCCCGTTTAGCACCGTTTTGTCCAATGACGTATTGATCCATAAACTCTTTGAGTTGACGGGGAGGCGGAATCTGCCCCATAGGTTGTTTTGGGCCACTAACCTTGCGTTTCTCCTGCTTGAAGATATTCAGGCAAAGTTCGGAGCAATTTTCGCAAATATAAATGTCATTGGGCCCTTCGACCATCAAGCCAACTTCGCGACTCGATTTTCCACAAAAAGAGCAATTCGTTACCCGTCGTCCCTTAAATTTTGCGCCGGCACCGTCGTCATTATTATTTCGGTTTCCACCGTTTCCGTTACCGTTTGATTGGTTCGCCATAGTCCTGAACCACTGGTTAGCAGTGGTTTTACTCCATTAATGAAATTGAATCGACAACCTTACCACTTACCACGCCCTGCGGACACGTTACCGCAAATCACCACCACAACATACGGGGTGACACTTGTGTTACACCGAGGGTTAGCACCGGCCATCCGGCACCCATGCCCCGCAGACATCATAGCATAAAACCACCATTAATGGCCAAAACACTACGTTCAAAATCACGGACTCCCAAGGCCGCGATTGCATTACGCATTCAACGGGACTTCATGAACGGCTGAGCGATATTCATTCTGAAATATACGTCGTGATGAGATTTTAAATGGGACACTTTGCCACCTGCACCACGACCCGCGAGTGCGACCAAGCTACTCGGCGCCCGCTCCGCCCACTGCGATTTCTTCTTGGGTGCATAAAACGCATCATGCGAGCCCATCGCGAAGCTTTTTAGCCATTTTTAGCGCCCGGGCGCGTTTGATTTGCTTAAACTCATCCTGAGTTATCAAGCCACGCTCCACCATGCGTTCCATGTCCCGAAAGGAAAACCCCTCGTTCATCTCATGTTGGCTGTTAAGTGATCGACGCCGCACCCATGAAATGATCACAAAACTCGCGACCACCACCGCAATTAACGCCGCACACCCAATAGCCAGACCGGTCATAACACTGCCGGATGACAGGTGAGCTGCAGCGGCTGCATGATTTCCAGACATCATCTAACTACGATCCTTTTTAACTGGCGGCTCATCGTCAAACGATGATTTCACTCGCATCTTCGCCGACACCCATTATTATACGACAATGGCGCCGCAGACAGCAGCGCGATTTAGGAGAATAAACATGGGCGACGATTATGATCTCAAACCGGATGAGCATCTCCAACCGCAGGAGCCCGCCGAGCCACAGGCCAGTCCCCCACCAACCACTCAACCCCACGATCCTCCGGCTTCGTCGGCAAAACCCATACCGGAGCAAGAGGAAAAATCCGAAGCCGACGTTGGCAACCACCGTGCAATGGCTATTTTAGCCTACATACCCATCTTGGTAGTTATACCCCTGATTTTCGGCCAGCAAAGCCGGTTTGTCCGCTATCACACCAATCAGGGATTTTTACTTTTTATTCTTGAAGTCCTGCGTTGGGGCATTATGAGCGTGCTGTACACCGGACTGCCACTCCTATTCAGATGGCACTCCATATTATCGCTTTTCGGTTTTGTTAACGGGGCCATTTCATTTCTGTTTCTGGCGCTTGCAATTGTCGGCATCCTGCATGTCGTCAGCGGCCACTGCGAGGAGCTGCCGGGCATTGGGAAATATCAGGTCATTGAAATCGATCCGGCAGAGTGATCTATTGGGTTGGATTCCGGTTTGATTTGAAAGGCTGAGGGTCTGTGCCGCCTGAACGTTGGTTTGATGCCCATCTGGATTTGGCCTATCTGGCGCTTCAGGGACGTCCGATGCATTGGCCGTTGTCGGATGTGCGCCGCCGGCAGCCGGGTGCGTCTGTCACTTTTCCAAGCCTCATAGACGGACATATATGTGCGGTTTTGGCGACACTGTTTGTGCAGCCGTGGGACAACAGACCGGCCGCAATTAACGGCTCATGGTCTTACCGCCGCACTCGAGATGCCCATTATTTAGCGAATATGCAACTCGATCTATACGACCAGTGGTTTGCAGAAGGATACCTGCAACGCCGTGGCCATTGCGAATTAAACACCGCCCCTGATGCCTACCTTCTGATGGAAGGGTGCAATCCTATTCGAGAGATCGATGATCTTAATCTATTTTATGGCCGTGGTGTGCGTGCTATAAGCCTGACATGGACTGGAGCCAATCGCTGGGCGGCAGGTAATGATGCACAAGGCGGGCTGAGCCATGATGGGCAAAAACTGTTGCAGCGAGCAGGCGAGTTGGGCGTAATTCTGGATGTATCGCATCTTTCAGAGCGGGCATTTTTTGACGTGGTCGAGGTGTATTCCGGCCCCATCATCGCCTCCCACTCCAATTGCCAGACATTGTTGCCATCGGCGTTGCAAAGCCCTCGGAATTTAAACGATGTACAGATTGGCCGGTTGGTACAGCGCGGTGGGGTCATAGGCATCAATTTGTATTCCAAATTTTTGGCAGCGGGTCGAGCGACGCTACATGACGTGGTCAGTCATATCTGCCACATTGCCGACATTGGTGGATCGATGAACTGCGTGGGATTAGGCTCCGATATGGATGGCGGTTTCGATAACAGCGCCCTGCCCGCAGAATTTCAATCACATGCAGACCTGCCTCACCTTGCCGAGGCCATGTCGCATGCGGGTGTAAGTGATGAGGACATCCACCGCTTTGCCTGCCAAAATTGGGAAAACGCCATCGTTCGGCATCTGTACCACAAGCCTTGAGGCAGGGATCGCATCCGCTGTTCGATCAGAAGCGGTGCCGTTGACGGCACGTAAAGTACAGGTCAATGCACGAAAGCTTATGCTCGGAAAGGCATATCATGGCTCGTTTTCTTGAGCGTTTTCTGCCACCAGGCAATTTGCTTTTTCACCGACTTTATCCCACCGGCACCGTAGGACTGATAAGCCCGGAGAACATTGAGCGAACCCAGCGATTGATAAACATCCTTGTCAATGACAGGGCACTCTCCCTGGAATTCCCCCAAAGCAAGTTCTGAAAGCGTGGAGAGTCCTAAATGTTCACAACGGGCCACGAGTTTACCTACGATTTGATGCGCAGTGCGGAATGCGACACCCTTTTTAACCAAATACTCGGCCAAGACTGTGGCATCAGGAAATCCACTATCAATATTTTCCCCCATGGCCATGGCATTTATTGATACGTGTTCGGTCATCGCCGCCGTCATCTCAATACAGGGAAGCACAGTATCATAAGCTGCGAACACCAGACGTTTGTCTTCCTGCATATCGCGGTTGTAGGCCAGTGGAAGTCCCTTGAACATAGTCAGCAAGGCCACCAAATGTCCATAAACACTGCCGGTTTTGCCGCGTATCAATTCGAGCATGTCCGGATTACGTTTTTGGGGCATCATGGAACTACCCGTAGTGTGTTGATTTGCAAGACGAATAAATTGAAACTCCGTGGAGCTGTAAATAATCCACTGTTCCGCAAGACGCGATAAATGCATCGCAATGGTCGCCATTGCAAAAACCAGTTCGATGGCAAAATCCCGATCGCTGACAGAATCGAGGCTATTGCGTGTGACACCACTGAAACCCAACTCCCTGGCGGAGAATGACCTGTCGATGGGTAAGGTGGTACCCGCAATGGCACCGGCCCCCAAGGGTGACCAATCGGTGCGTTTGGTCGCATCAACCAATCGGCATCTGTCGCGCTCGAGCATTTCAATAAATGCCAATACCTCATGTGCAAAAACAATGGGTTGCGCACGCTGCAGATGGGTGTACGACGGGGCGGCCACAGTCACCGTAGATTGAGCAAGACCAAGTAAAGAAGCCTGCAAATGATGCACCGCCCCATGGAGCTTGGTACCGGCGTCGAGACACCAAAGCCGGAAATCCAGTGCCACTTGATCATTGCGTGAGCGCCCCGTGTGGAGCTTACGCCCCGGCTCACCGATGCGGGCCACCAACGATGCCTCAATGGCCATGTGAATATCTTCCTGGCTGACATCCCATACAAATTGGCCGGTGCGAATGTCATCCAGAATTTCATTCAAGCCGCGTTCGATCTGACGAAGCTCGGCCTGCGTAATAAGCCCCACCTTGGCCAGCATCCTGGCATGTATGCGTGAACCGCGCACATCATATTCAGCAAGCCGATGGTCAAACGAAAGGGACTCCACAAAATTTTCAGCCATTTGATCGCAAACATCGCCGATGCGCGCCTGCCATGATTTACCGGCTGTCGAACCAGCAGAACGGGAGCCTATTTTTTCGGCATGCGATGATTTGGTTTTCATAATTTTCACTTCTCGAAGATCGTTCTCTATTGCCTACCGGCATTGGCTTAACGGCCCGATTGGCGGTCAGGCTTCAGCCATCAGACGCCGGGGCCGAAGGTTTTATCGGAATCTCCATCACGCGGGTGCGAAAGCGGAATAGTAATGCGGAAGGTTGTCCCGCTTCCGAGCCTGGACATGGCTTCAATTCGTCCGCCATGCTCTTCGACGATTTTTTTTGTTACCGCAAGTCCCAGTCCCGTGCCTTTCTGACCTTTGGTGGAATAGAATGGCTGGAAGATGCGCTGCAATTCATCGAGTTTGATACCCACACCATTATCTTGCACTTCAATAACGGCGACGTGGGCCACCGTATCCACATCGCTTTTGAGGGTAATGACACCACGTCCGGACTCCACCGCATCAACGGCATTGCCCAGTAAGTTCAGGACGGCCTGATGGAGCCCGTCGGCGTCGGCCGAAACTGGCGGCTGATTTTTATTGATCTCGGTCAGCAGGGTAACCTTTTTATCCTTGGCCGCCGTAACCAGCAGTTCAAGGCATTCATTAAGCACATATGGAATATTGGTTAATTCATAATTTGGGCTGCGTGGCTTGGAGTACGCAAGCATGTTCATGGTCAGAGCCTGAACCTTGTCCAAGTTACGCTGTAGAATCGACCAACCCATCTTTATCTGGTTGATGTCGGTCTTTTTAATACCCATATCCACCACATCGGCGCCACCGCGCATCCCCTGGAGAATGTTTTTGATGGAATGCGACAGCGATGCGACCGTCTGCCCGGTAGCGGCCAGACGCTCTTGGCGGACTGATTCCTGATATAGACGTGCAATTTCAATCGCCAGTCCCGTCTGCAGCCCGATGGCGGTGAGCAGACGGAGCTGGTCAGGCGTGTAGGAATAATTTTTAACACTGGAATCAATGTGCAACACGCCCAGATTTTTCTCACGGCCTTTGATGGGCACACAGATAGCGCTGCGAATCGCCATGTCATGCACAGACTTGCCCTTGAGGAAGCGCTGATCCGTCATGGCATTACTGGAAAGCACACCTTCGTTTTTGGCCAATACATGCTGGATAATGGTCTGGCTTACGGCAATCTTGCCGACCTGCTCTTCATCGCGGTAACGCACCACCACTGGTACCACTTTGCCGGTAACATCATCGACCAAACCGATGAATCCGCGGTCGGCACGCAACTGTTCAAATACCAGATCCATCACCTTATTGAGCAACTGCTGCTGATCAAAGACGCTGGCAATGGCCGTGGATATCTGCAGCAACACCTTGAAGTGAGCCATCGCCACCTGCGATGGCTCGGGCGCCGCGAGAATGACCGAATCATCACTGCTGGGGATGGTGCTGATGATGCTTGAATCGCCGGGGCCACATGCCCCCTCAGTGGAAATATGGTCAGATTCCGCCAGACTCACACTGTTGGCGGCCGCCCCGAAGACCAGCAAAGTTGATCCAAGCCGTACCTGATCGCCCACCTTCAAGCGCGATGATTTATTCAGTCGCACGCCATTGACAAAGACACCGTTGGCACCCCCAGCGTCCGATATCGTCCAAGTATTATTAGCGAACTCAATATAGGCATGCTTACGCGAAACGGTTAAATCCGATAGCGGTACCTGCTCACTGCTGCGGCCGATTAGCACCGGTTCCCGCATGGGGAACTCAAACTGACGCCCTTTGTCCGGGCCTTGTAGCACATATAAGGAGAGTTGCGGCACGCTGTTATATCCGTCTAAAGCCTTGATAACCGACGTGCATCCATACAACGCCGGCGTTTACGAAAAAGACACCCATCACTGGCGGTACAGCCAAAGAATCCGCCACCATTCGGATTGGGTGGCATAACCAGAACACCGCTGCCACCTTCAGTCCGGTGTATTGTAGTTACATCGATGGCCGCTGGATAGTCCCTCATCCATTCATGGCCCCTATTTAGTCTGTGCCCAGCGCCAGATACACGCTTGTAATGACCATCTAAAATACCCAAGGTTGGGCCTGTCTGACTGCACATCCAAGTTGTCGCAATGATCGCCGACCGTATAGACACTCAAGGCGCCTTCAACTGTTGATGTTTTTCGCCGGTGTAATCTTTGAAGCATCAAGCAATTGCAACATGGAATCCATTTGCGTACGAAGCCGGCCGCTTATGGAATCAAGCGCCGCAATTGCGCTGGGTTCCAAGGTACCATATTGGCGCATCTGCTTTGGCCGCAGATTATCGATATAATTGGCAGCCTGAATCATGCTGACTCGAAAGTTCCAAACAGCGCTGATTTCCGGCGCCGGCAGGTCAACGCCATTTTCTTCCAAGATCGATCTCATCGTGGCTCGCACATCCTCAAGCCAATTCTGCGCAATCGATATCAACGTTGCATCCGCATCGGCGTTAACTGCATCCAGAGGTGAAGGCAATTCTGACACTTCTAATTGTGAAACAGCCTGCGTCAAAATGCGGTCGATTTCCTGAAAGGTCGACACAAGGTTCCGCCTATGATTTTCATTCAGTCCTGACATATGCCCGCCAAATATCGATCCGCTACCCTTGCTACAGGCAAAAACTCACCGAGGTGGCTGGCCCGTAACACTTTGCCTGAGTTCGGCCTCGAAGCACCCGCCAACATGCCAAGCACCGGCCGCTTTTATTCTTCCCTGCGGCGCCACAACCATTTCCATTTGTCAGCGTGGTATGCTGCCATCCATACCTCGATCTGTCAAATGCCCATTTTAAGGTAAATTCGAGATAAAGGGGGTCAAGGTGTTCGGCCATTTATGGCAGATTTTCTCCGGCCGTCGAATGATCACGGTTTGCAAACGCGACGGTACAAGCCCTGCGGCTAAACGGCCCGCGTGCGTGGATACACCCGCTCGGTATAACGAAGTTTCTGAACGCCTTATCTCAAATCCGTGTATTTTAACCTTGAATGCGCCAATTGGGAGAGATTTCCTAGAACGGCTACCTTGCGGGACCAAGCCAATGAAACATTTTGCCAGAATCTTTTTGGATCGACACGCGGGTGAAAATGGCGATCTTTAGGATGCGACCAGAGATCGCTGCCACCCGCCCCACTACTGCAAATGGTGATCCAGCCGCAATCCATCCGTGACTCGCCATTCACCTGCATCGACCACATCTCTGGCACATTGTTTACGGAGTATGGATCGTGCGACTAGAATGCCTACGCACTGTATGGGTGCGAATAAAAGTAGTTGGTTCTGTTTGGGTTGAAGGTATTTGGATGTCAGAAAACGTTGAACAAACAGTCATTATTGGGTCCGGTCCGGCCGGATGGACGGCGGCCATTTATGCCGCACGTGCTAACTTAAAACCACTGGTTTTGGCGGGCGACGGGCTTAATCGAGATCGCTTTCCGGGTGGCCAGTTAATGTATACGTCGGAGATTGAAAATTACCCCGGCTTTGTACACGGCATCAGCGGTCAGAAACTTATGGGGATATTTCAATCGCAGGCAGAGCGTTTTGGTACACGCGTTGAGACCGCGGTGGCAGCGAAAATTGATCTGAGCCAGCGACCATTCGTGATTCATGCAGCCGATGAACTCAATTCCCGCGAGTTTATGGTCAAGGCACACTCAATAATCATCTCGACCGGAGCCAGCGCTAATTACTTAGGTTTGGAATCTGAAAAACGATACGAAAATCTCGGCGTATCTGCCTGTGCTGTATGCGATGGAGCTTTGCCTAGATTTCGTGATCAACCTGTTGTAGTGGTTGGCGGTGGCGATACGGCTGTTGAAGAGGCGATGTACCTGACCAAATTCGCGAGCCGCGTGTACCTGGTGCACCGGCGTGATGCGCTGCGGGCCAGTAAAATCATGGCCGCTCGAGCGTTTGAAAGCCCTCATATTGAATTGGTTTGGAATACCATCGTGGAAGAAGTCCTTGGCAACGAAAGCGACGGCGTAACGGGCGTGCGCGTCAAAAATGTGAAAACCGCTGCCACCGCAGAAATAGCCTGCCGCGGGATGTTTGCGGGCATTGGCCATACCCCCAACACCGCTTTTTTGCGCGGGCAGGTGCCAATGGACGAAAAAGGGTACATTACGCTTGCAGACCCTTGCCGGTCGACCACCGATGTGCCGGGAGTATTTGCGGCTGGGGACTGCGCCGATCCGGTGTATCGACAGGCAATTACCGCCGCCGGCATGGGCTGTAAGGCAGCCATTGATGCCGAACGCTGGCTGGCAGCGGAGGGCATTCATTGACACTCCGCAGAAATTCAGCGGCCGGTGCAGATCGGCGAGCACGCGATTCAAAGCAGATAGCGCATCTGGTGCCAACCCCCAACGCCCGGTTGAAGCTGGATATTCTGCACGCGGATGACGCTTATTTAATTATTAATAAAGCATCCGGCATGGTCAGCCAGCCGGGCCTGGGACACACCCACGATACGGTGCTTAATGCTGCGTTTGGACGCTACGGTCATCAATTGCGTACCCTTGGTGCACGCAGGGACTGGGGGTTACTCCATCGACTGGACAAACCCACCAGCGGTGCGATGGTTCTGGCTCTCATGCCAGAGAGTTATGATCACCTGCGAAAGCTTTTTCAAGATCGACAAATTAAAAAAGAATATCTGGCTTTGGTACATGGTCATCCCCAGCCCGCACATGGTAAAATTGAGGCCCGTCTGGTGGAAACTGATACCGGCGTGAAAAAAGCGGTCGTATCTGCGGGGGGGCAGGATGCGCTGAGTTACTATTGGACGTTGGCCCATGGTGAAAATGCATCGCTGGTCCGAATTGAAATCGTCACCGGACGCCTGCATCAGATACGCGCTCACATGATGTTCCTCGGCAACAGCCTTGTTGGAGATTCGCTTTACCCTCAACCCCATTTGCCATCCGGGGGTAATAGCGATGGTATTCATTTACATTGTCGCATGCTGCAATTTACGTATCCGCATTCGAACCAACAGAGGCGTTTTCTGGCTCCATTGCCCAGAACATTTATAGTGGCGGCGCGGAAATTGGGCATCGCATTGCCGCCAACTCTGTCCGGGAGTCTATCCAAGGTGACCGCGTAACCGCAACGGCGTCGGCCCGTACTGCCAGCGTGCATTACCGAAATCTTAACTATTAGCTGATATAATCCAGCGGTAATGGAGAAGCCGAATCGATGGAATTTAAATCTGCCTTGGTAGCCGACAATGACGCAGCCGTTCTGACACGAGGCATTTGCGATCAACTGGCGACCATTTCATCCCCTGATATGGTGGTGCTGTTTATAAGCAGTCGATTGAATTCCAGCTTTGAACGAATCGTCTTAGAAGTGCGGCGACGCACTGGTTGCAGGCATTTGGTGGCGTGCAATGCGCAAAGTGTGCTGGGCAATCATCAGGAGCTGGAGGGCAAAGCCGCAGTCTCAGCCCTGGCGATGGCCATTCCCGGTGCAGACATCTCGCTGTTTCGGCTCCAGGAAAATTGTTGGCAGGAACTGCTTTCCAATACAAGCACCCTGCATAATACATTGGCGGCCAATGAAAACACGCGAGGCTTTCTCCTTTTTGGCGACCCATTCACTACGCCCATCACCCAATTGCTGGAAGTGATTTCAAAGGCATTTCCTCGGTCGCCGGTCATTGGTGGAATGACCAGCGGCATCCGAGCGCCGGGCGAGTCGCGTATGGCAATTGACGACCAAGTTTTCAATGCCGGTGCCATTGGTGCCGCAATCGCCGGGCCGATCAAAATTGACTGCGTGGTATCGCAGGGATGCAGGCCCATTGGTCAGCCTCTCAAAATCACCGCTGCACACGAAAATATAATTGAATCGCTCGACGATCAATCGCCGATCGAGATCATCGCAGAATTATGCCGCGATCTTGCCCGACCGGACCAAATTGCTGTTGAAAAGCGGGGCCTATTGATCGGACGAGTCATCGACCAGCGCAAAGGCAACTTCGGGCGGGGAGATTTTCTGGTGCGAAACATTCTCGACGCCAACCGCACCACTGGCAGTATTGCCATTGGCGATATGGTTAACTGTGGCCAAATTGTTCAATTTCATGTGCAAGACGCCCAAACGGCGACAGAAGACTTGAATCTTTTGTTGCAGGGGCACATGGTTTTGGCGGATAAACCGCTTGGGGCGTTAATGTTCAGTTGCAATGGCCGCGGTGAACAACTTTTCGGGCAGCCGCATCATGATGTCGCTGCGATCCAAAGGGTACTTGGACCGTTGCCCCTTGCAGGCTTCTTCGCTGCGGGTGAGCTTGGACCGGTGGGCCGGAGCAGTTTCATTCACGGCCAGACGGCGTCCATCGCTCTGTTTGATAATGGTTAGGAGGCCATGTATGCCTATCACCACAGAAAACACACGGGACCAATATCGCGAAATCGAAATTAAACTGCGATGTACTACCCATGAAGCCGTCAAACAGCAGCTTCAGACGATGAATGCACAGGATATAGGCCTGATGTGCGAATTAAACGAATTTTTCGACACGCCCGATCAACATCTTTCCAATCAGCGTTTGGCCCTGCGTGTGCGAACCATTGAATATGCGGCCGATGGGCGCCGCGAGGCACTCATCACGGTCAAGGGCGGGGGCTTACCGGCGGATATTCAAAATCGCCCGTCGATTGATATCTCTGCCGAGCCAGTCCATTGTGTGTCGGAATTATTTTTGCGATTGGGTTATCGGCGAACCGGCGCATTTGAAAAACGGCGGCACTCCTGGTTGCTGGAAGGCGTGCGTGTGGAGTTGGATCGACTTCCATTTTATGGATTATTCATCGAATTAGAAGGTCCGGACGAAGCGCTGATCACCCGAATTCAGAGGAAGCTGGGGTTGGATGCGGTACCCGTTGAGCGCACCAGTTACCACTCCATGCTGATGCAATACCTGGCCGCTCATCCGGAAGCGCATGGGGTCTTGCGATTTCCAAAAGAAGAATATTGGATGATCCAATCTGCCGACTAAGCATCGACCTCAGAACAGCTTTGGGCGGGCACTGGTCTGGGCCGCCACCGGTCATCAGTTGAGCAAGATAGAAACGTATGGATGATATCCCTTACCGTTCCGGGCATAATGGAGGAAGGTGTTACAGCGGAGTTAACGGATTCGATGATGTCAAATCGTGCAGAGATTTTAACCGGGCTCAAGAGCGTGGTCATCAAGATCGGCTCTAACGCGTTAACTCGGTCTGAAGGTGGCTTGGACGAGGGCATCCTAGCCAATCTTTGCGCCAATTTGGCCGAATTGTCAGGTCGTGGTATTGCTGTGACGGTTGTTTCGAGTGGTGCGATCAGTACCGGCATGCATCGACTCGGCCTGCAGCGGCGTCCTCAGCGTATGCCCATGTTGCAGGCTGCAGCCGCTGTGGGCCAATACGCCCTGATGAATCATTTTTCGGCTGCATTGCAACCGTTTGGCCTCCATGCCGGGCAAATATTGGTGACACGCACAGATTTCGAAGACCGTACCCGCTACCTCAATTTGCGAAACTGTATCGATGCGTTGCAGCGTAGCGGGGCGTTGCCCATCATTAATGAAAATGATGCGGTTGCGGTTGATGAAATTCGCTTTGGCGATAACGATCTTATTGCCGCCCATGTCACCAATCTGGTGGGGGCAGACCTGCTGATTCTGCTTTCCGTGGTCGATGGCTTGCTGGATAAAGAAAATCAGGTACTGAGCGTAGTACACGCGATGGACGCACAGGTAGCCTCGGTTGTCAGACGGGAAAAGAGTTCCCGTGGCACGGGCGGGATGGGCAGTAAGCTAATCGCTGCCGGTACCGTGAAGACGGCGGGCCGTCCCGTTTTAATCGCCAACGGCAAAACACCCGGTATTGTCCGCAGCTTAATCCAAGGAGAGACAACCGGAACGCTGATTATGCCGGGAGGAAAAAGGCTCGCAGCGTGGGATCGGTGGATTATGACCCACCAGCCGCGCGGCATTATTTGCGTTGATGGTGGAGCGGCCGCCGCATTGCGCAATGAAAAATCATTGTTGGCGAAAGGCGTGGTAGGCGTCAGCGGATCATTTTCAGCCGGTGATATTGTGGAAATTACCGAATCGGACACCAATGTGCTGGGCCGAGGCAAAATCAAGTTCAGCAGCAATGAAATGGCTGTCATTAAGGGTCTGGCATCGAGTCAGATTGCAGAGGCGTTGCACCGCGGTAAATCACCGGAGTGCGTTATCCATAAAGACGATCTGGTTATTTTTTAATATATTTGACCGATATTCTCAGCCGTTCAGCGGCAAATGAAAGCTCTTATCGATGCAAATGCCGATTTCCCAACTGGCCGCACGCCCCCATTTGCGACTGGCAAATAGTAGCCCGCCGTTTCGCCAATATCCCTCGACCTTTCAGCACCGCCATAAAGGCATTCATGCGGTCAAGTGGTGAGGGTTCGAACAGTGGCTGATCCTGGGGGTTGTAAGCAATCAAATTTACTGTCACAGGTATATCCCGGCACCAATCAGCCAACAATTGGGCATCGGTCAGGCTGTCATTGACATCTTTGAGCATCACATACTGAATAAGATACCGACCGCGGGAAGACCGAGGTAAGTTAAGCAATGTCTGCCGAAGCTCCGCCAATGGTGCGGAACGGTTGATCGGCATAAGTCGGTTGCGCAACCCATCATCAGCGCTGGTAATGGAAACTGCGAGCCTGACGGGGGGAAGCCCTTCGCGGGCGAGACGCCACAGACCGTCAATTCGCCCGACCGTTGAAAGGGTGATGCGGGCCGGCGCATAGGCGAGGCCTCGGGGGTCTGTCAGTCGTCTTATCGCAGAAAAGACCGCGTCGGCGTTGTCCAGTGGTTCACCCATACCCATAAACACAATATTTTTAATTTCATTGCCGGGGCGATTTTCCTCCAACCATTGCCGAGCTGAAATCACCTGCGCTACGATATGGCCGGCCGATAACTGCCCAATAAGCCCCATGCGCCCCGTTTGGCAGAACTCACACCCCATTCGGCAGCCAATCTGCGAAGAAATGCACAGAGTGATCCATCGCCCGCCGTGAAAATTTTTCATCGGCAAGATGACTGATTCAATTTCGAGATATTCCCGGATGCCTGCTTCAGCGTCGATGCGCTGCCCCACGTTGAAAATTATTTTTGCTGCATCCCCATCCGGTAATACCTGGCTGATGGGCAGTAGCGATAGAGGGTGAGAACCGTTGAAGACCGCACGATATGCTTCCCGAGCTGCCGGCATATCTAATCGATGATGCCGTTGAAAAGCGTCAAACGACATTTCCAATTCGGGCATCAAATCAATCAGTTGCACGCTTGGCCGATCCTTCATGGCAGATCGGCGGCCCGGAGGTCGCGACGGCACACCACTTTGGATCAATTCAATCTTCACGAACGCATTGCACCTGTTCTAAACGCCATCGCTTGCATCCATGCCAAATCGCCCGCGTGGAGGCTTTGCCAAGACCCAGCGAAGTAAGACCATCCATACGCCACTTTAGACTTTCAATTTAACTTGATGATCCAGTTGGCCCGCATAGCGTTCGCGTATCGGCGCAACCGTATAAGTGACAAACTCATCCACCTGCTGCGGCGATCGGCCGACAAAATGCTCGGCCGCTACCGCGGCTGTCAAATCCACGCTGCTAAATGCGGTATCGGATTTGAGGCGTTCCAGCAAGTCGTTTGGCTGGCCAAACTCCTTGACCTGCCGGGCGGCGGCAACTGCATGAGTGCGGATTTTTTCATGCAGTTCCTGTCGATCACCTCCCGCTTTGACCGCAGCCATGAGAATATTCTCGGTGGCCATAAACGGCAATTCATCATTAAGCCGGCGCGCAATTACTTGGGTATTAACCACCAATCCGCGCACCACATGAATCATTAAATCCAATATAGCGTCACACGTTAAAAACGCCTCGGGAATACTGAGGCGCTTGTTGGAAGAATCATCCAGTGTGCGTTCAAACATTTGCTGTGCAGCCGTAAACAAAGGCTGTGAGACAATGCCCATCAGCCAGCGTGCAAGGCCCGTTGCCCGCTCGGAAAGGACAGGGTTGCGCTTATACGCCATGGCTGACGATCCTACTTGGTATTCCTCAAATGGTTCGTCAATTTCCTTAAAAGCCGACAGCAGCCGGATGTCTTGCGCCATTTTGTGCGCCGCAGCGCCCACCAACGCCAGGCTGGTCACCACTTGCACATCCACGATGCGTGAATAGGTTTGCCCTGATACAGGATGTACCCGGTCGAAGCCCAATTTGGCGGCCACGGCATATTCTAATTGTCGCACGCGTTCATGATCGCCTTCAAAGAGTTCTAAAAATGACGCTTGCGTGCCGGTGGTGCCCTTGATACCGCGTAGCATGAGAGTTTCGCGCCGAAGTTCTATTTCTCCCAAGGCTAAAACAAAATCGTAGCACCAAAGGACGGCCCTTTTGCCAAGCGTTGTCGGCTGCGCAGGTTGAAGATGGGTATATGCCAGCGTGGGAAGACTTTTCCATTGCCGGGCAAACGTGGCAAGCGCATCAATTAAATTGGCCAGTTTGCGCGTGATGATATCCAGTCCATCGCGCAATAACAGCACGTCCGTGTTATCCACAATATCCATGGACGTTGCCCCCAAATGCAGAATAGGTTTGGCCAGCGGAGCCGCTTTGGCAAACGTATGCAGATGCGCCATGACATCATGCCGTAATTTGGCCTCCTGTCGGGCTGCCTCATTGAAATCAATATCATCCAAATGGTGCCGCATGTCATTGATCTGCGCGTCGGTGATCGGAAGGCCGATTTCCTGCTGCGCCTCGGCCAGCGCCAGCCAGATGCGCCGCCACGTGGAAAACTTACGCTGAGCGGAAAACACCGCGAGCATTTCGGGTGATGCGTTTCGAGTTGAAAGCGGACTCTGGTATGTTTGGTAGAAGCTTACATCGTTCATACAGTCGTTGCCATTACCTTTCTGGGTACATCCACTTTCGGCACGCCTGAGATTCATCGGCGTCCGACCGACGAAATCAACAGGGCGGCTGCGGATAAGCCGTAAACATGTTAAGATAAGGCCTTAAGGCTATCGAGGAAAGGATAAGCTGATGCCGACATTTGATAACGTAAATCCAGGAATGAGTATCGATAATGATTTTAAAGACCAGGCAAGGAAAGAAAAGGAACAATTGGCCGGAAAACTGGACCATCCACCCGCCGACGCAAACGAAGCCGTAGAGCTACCCAAACCATCATTTGAGATGATGATCCAGCAATTGGCCGTTCCGGCGTTGATGGCCATGGGAATTATTGAGGCACCCGACGGCCAGAAGACTCGTGATCTGGATATGGCGAAATT
This sequence comes from Phycisphaera mikurensis, assembly GCA_022730455.1. GTDB lineage: Bacteria > Planctomycetota > Phycisphaerae > WQYP01 > WQYP01 > JAJZGD01. The sequence goes on from DZDI01000014.1 coordinate 22,374, forward strand.
TTATATCGATACTTTGGGCATTCTGGAACAAAAAACCAAGGGCAATCTGACTGCTGAAGAAAAGCAGATGCTGGACATGGCCCTGTATGAAGTACGCATGCAGTTCGTCAACGCCAGCAAGTAACGGACAAGCCATGGATAGACGCATCTTCTGGTGATAGAAGGTGCATCCGCATGCGCCGCACTGCCAATGGCCGCGGCATCAACGCCGTCTTATTGTCAAGATGGCCGCAGCAGCCGCCCGTGCCGCCTGCCGAAATACATTCAGTTGGCGACTGCTGGTTGGCTCTTTGCTGTCCGGCGTTCCTCGGCATTAAGATTGGCAAACACCTGCTGCGGATAAGCTCTCTGAACCGATGCCTCAACGAGTCCCAGAAACAGCGGATCGGGTTTCATTGGGCGACTGGTAAGGCATGGGTGAGCCTGTGTGGCGACAAAGTAAGGATGTTCGGAGGCGGCCAATTCCAGCATCTGCATAATGGGCTGAAGCGGTGCATGGCCACTAAATATTAAACCATTGTCTTCCAGTACGGGGATGTATCTTGGTTCTACCTCATAACGGTGGCGAAAACGCAACCGTACCGTTTCATGATCACCGTACAGACTCCGTATCCGCGTTCCCGGCTTGAGAATCACATCCTTCCCGCCCAGACGCATATTGCCCCCGAGGCCCTCAATTTTTTTCTGCTCCGGCAGTACATCGATGACGGGATCCTTACAATCGGGCGCAAATTCGGTGGTATTGGCGCCGACCAATCCGCAGACATGGCGGGCAAATTCCACCACCGCCATTTGGAAACCAAGGCAGATGCCAAGATATGGAACGTGGTTTTCCCGGGCATACCGAACACACTGAATTTTGCCTTCGGCCCCGCGCACTCCAAAACCGCCTGGGACGATGATGCCGTGACAGCCGCGCAGATGTTCGGCGACATTTCGGGCGTCAATTTCCGTCGTGTCGATCCAGCGGATATTGATATGGCACCCGGCATGCACACTGCAATGTTCCAAGGCTTTGTCGATACTGGCATAGGCGTCGCGGACGGAAGTGTACTTGCCGGCGATGACGATATTAATTGTCCTCTCTTTGTCCTGCTGAAGTTTATCAATAAACGCCTGCCAGGTGCGACGCGCCCGATCTTCCGATCGTTGATCAACGCGGTCGTGGATATTGAGCAAGGTAAGCACCTCACGATCCATTCCTGCTTCACGAAGCATTTCCGGCACGAGATAAATACTGGCCACATCATGCATGGAAAATACACGGCGCAGCGGCACATTGCTGAACATGGAAATTTTTTCGCGTACCTTGTCATTCACCGGACTCGGACAACGACAGGCGATAATATGCGGCTGAAGCCCTGCCTGCATTACCTGCCGCAGGCCAAGCTGCGCGGCTTTGGATTTTTGTTCTCCCAGTGATTGCGGCTCCATAATGTATGACAGAGCGACAACACACACCGCCTCTTCGCCTTCTTCGTAGGCCAATTCACGGATGGCTTCAATAAAATAGCCGTTTTCATAATCGCCTACCGTGCCGCCAACCTCAATAAAAACGATATCGGCTTTGGAATTTACAGCGAGCTGCCGCAGCGTGCGTTTTACTTCACCCGTGACGTGCGGAATCATCTGCACATCGCGTCCAAGATACTGACCATGACGTTCGCGTTCAAGAATGCGAGTGAATATCTGTCCGCTGGTGGTGAAATTTCCCCGACCGAGATTTTCATCCAGCATACGCTCATAGGTACCCAAGTCCATATCAGTTTCCATGCCGTCGTCGAGAACAAATACCTCCCCATGGCGGTAAGGATTAAGTGTGCCGGAATCAACGTTGAGATACCCCTCCATTTTAATGGGGGCCACACGAAGGCCTTTATCTTTGAGTATTTTGGCGAGGCTGGAAGAGAAAATACCTTTCCCCAGGCCGCTCATCACGGTGCCCAGCACCACCACATATTTGGTGCGTCCTTTGACATAACCAGTAGGAAAGAGCGTGAAAAATTCGGTTTCCAGTGTGGTGTTTCCCAGGGAGGCGAGCAATTCCTGCTGGACATCATCATTCATAAACAACCATCCTTTGGAGCCATAATGTATCCGAGTTTGAGTACGGCGCGAAGTTCACCATGCACCGATCGCCATACTGCATGCAACTAAAAACCGCGATAGCTGTCAAAGCTTTTTCAGCAATTGGCGGGCGATCTTTTTTTCAAGTGCAATGTCACGTCCCACACGCATCCAAAAGCGGCCTGGAGTCGTGGGAGATGCATACTGCGATACCAGAGGCTGCGGATTGGCTCCAAATGACGACGAACCGAGAAACGCTACGCCGGTCACACCACCCTGCGGATTTTCGCGCTGCTCAACGAGCACCTCAATGGATATGCGATAGCACCCCGGCCTGTGGGGTACCGGTGCAATCGCGATTCTTATCAGGCGACGGAATGTATTGATGGTACCTTCAATCAGTGCATGCAGGCTCGTGGCATCCGGACGCCAGAACTGAAGAATCTCCGGCCCGGTCCGCGGGAATGTTGTGACAACGCCCAGATCGTAATCCCGCCAATCAATACGGTACCCCATATGGACAAGCAGTCGCAGTGCTTCGCGCCAGATGTGGTGATATTGTTCATCGTTGATCGGGATAACCGTTGAATTATTAATATTTAAAAACCACGCGGCAGATAACTTGGGATTGACCATTACAGCGTGAGCAGACAACGGTTTGGCTGCGACTCTTGGCGTCAGATTGAACTTGTCCGCCCATGGAGGCCCGATGGCCGCCGGGTGCAAAGGCATTATGTCCGACCGACACCCGGCCAACACGGTGCAGACCAGCACCAGCCCCACCAAGGAAATAGATATCCGGGCCGAGCCTCGCAAACGATGCAGAGAGAATTGCATACGCCTATGCCTCACCGTTCAGTTTCATCAGTCGGGGGCTGAGCTGCAGCATCAATTGAATGCGTTCAAAGTGGGTCAACCACTCAGCCGTATTGGCTTTGACCAAATTGTCTGGATGGGCCATCAACCCCGTACTGCAACTGGCGCCTTGCCGCGCCGAAATTTTCTGGCGGTAAGTGGCTAACGTGCGTTCACCAAAGCGTTCACATTCACAAAAATCTTCCGACAAGAAAACCACTACCGGCACGCGCGGACCGCCGCAGATTGATAATTCGTTAGCCAGGCGCGTCCCCAAATCGGTGGCCTGCGGCAAAAAATTTCGGTCGCGATGGATAAACCGAAAATCAATCATCTGCGATTCCCTGGCGATGGCGTGAAGGATGGAGCAGGCGCTGACACAATCGCCGCACCAGACGCCAGCCAGACAGATCACCGGCATTTTCCGGCGAAACCCGGCAAGCAGATTCTTCTGATCAGTGGAGAGCTGCACGGTGGCGGAAACATCGGCCCAGCGCTTTTTATCGTCCGCGTTGGCATAGGTATCCAAAAAACGATCATAGGGAAGGGCATGATCAAACACCGACTTGAAATCAAACGACATGCGTTTCCTCCATTTAACCTGACCGGGGTGCTAGGCGTTGGCGGCAAACTCGGCAGCCGCCTGAACAAACGATGCAAAAAGCCGCTCACCCGGCGTACCGGTTAAATTTTCGGGATGCCATTGAACTCCGATACAAAACGGCAGCATGACATCCTCTACCGCCTCAATAATACCATCGGAAGCCCAAGCTGAAAGCTTCAAATTCTGTCCCAGTTTACCGATGGCCTGGCGATGGCGTGAATTGACCTCTAATTGGTTTTGGGAATACACGGCCGCCAGTTTACTGCCATTGGCGATATCCACGGTGTGCCAGGTGTTTCGGCTGCCCGCCTGGGGTGGATCGGCCTGATGCGGAATCGGATTGCGGCGGAGCCATTCAGGAATGTATTGGATGAGGTCTCCTCCACGCGCCACGTTAAGCGTCTGACACCCCATGCAGATTGCCAAAACAGGCATACGGACATTTTCACATCGGCGTAACATCGCCATGTCAAAATGCTGCCGCAATTCGTGACTTGCAACGGTTTTAGGATGCGGTCTCTGGTGGTACAGGTGAGGATCCAGGTCGTCCCCGCCTGGGAGCATCAATCCATGAATAATACTTATGTATTGCGCCTGAACCGCTTCATTGTCAGTGGCGGGCAGCAACAGGGGTAATCCCCCGGCCATTTCAACCGCCTGCCGATAAGGCAACGGCAGCTTGTAATAACCGGACCCCGCCTCCAGATCACACGTCATCCCGATGATCGGCCGCATTATGGAGTCAACCTTTGGCACGGCGCCTCACGTAAAGGGTAGCCACCACTGCCTGCAACAGACCCCCCATGGCCAGCCACACAATCGCCCAGAGAAGGGAATAAATGCGATCCAGCCACCAGTATTTTTCGCTGGCCGCGACAATATTAAAATAAGACACAGCGTCCCAGATTGCCAGAATCAGAAGCAAAATTACTACACCCTGAAGCAAAACAGCCAGCATCAGCGACATGGAAAATTCCGGCATGTCGTGCTGTCGATGGGTATGGTGCATCTGCTGCGTCAATGCATCGAGAGACGTTTTGAGTTCAGGAGTCAGAAGAATGTCGCGGATTTGGGTTTGGAGTCGCTCGGCAACGGCGTCCGCCACCAGCATGGCTATTTGTTCCGGTGGCATACCCGTAGCCATTGGCACAGCAGTAGAATCTGCAACCGGCAGGTCTGAGCGTCCCAAAGCCGGCCGGACTGGCGGATCTGGCTGCGTTACCTGGTTCTGCTCGCGAACGATGATGCGGGCAGCGTCGGCCAATGACCGGACAATAAAATGCGGGGTGACGGCAGGCTCGTCCGCCGACGGTGCCGGTGGATGATCGGGATCACCCAGCAAGATGGTACGGCAGTTCACGGCCAACCCCGCCGCGATATCCCGCTGCATATCGCCCACCATCCAGCAGCGCGTCAAACCGAGATCAAAATCGGCCGCAGCCGCCTTAAGCATACCGGGCTTCGGCTTGCGCCAGTCATGGTCAACTTTGTATTCCGCCACCACAGCCTCCGGGTGAAACGGGCAATAATAGCTGGCGTCAATATGTGCCGCTGCTTGTTCGCGCAGTTGACGAATCATTTCCTGATTCACGGCCTCCACGGCCGATTCATCAAACTTACCACGGGCCACACCACTTTGATTGCTCACCACAATGATGCGATACCCGAGACGTCGCATCGACGCTATGGCCGCCGCCGCACCGGGCAGCAAGCGAACTTTAGTAGGGTCACCAAGGTAACCATCGTTGGCGATGATGGTGTTATCCCGATCGAGAAAAACCGCTTTGTCCGCCATGACAAACTCCCAATATCATTGTGCAGGCAATCCCGCAGCTCGCTCAATGGTAGCCGAACTGCTGCGGCCTGGCAGAAATGGCGCCAGCACCACCCGGCCCCCATGCTCCTGAACCCATTGACGCCCCACCACAGGTTTGTCAGCGTAGTCAGCTCCCTTCACTAAAACATCCGGTGTGAGGGTTTGAATAAGTGCCTCAGGTGTCGCATCGCTGAAACTAACCACATAGCTAACCGATTCAAGCCCGGCAAGAACTGCGAGGCGATCATCGAGATTATTAATCGGACGACTGGGGCCTTTGATAGCCCGAACCGATGCATCACTATTAACGCCCACAACTAAGATATCGCCCTGCTGACGAGCATACTGGAGATAACCCACATGTCCCGCGTGCAACACGTCAAAAACCCCGTTGGTAAATACGATCGTCTTACCATTACGACGACTGGCGGCAAGAAGGGCGACAAGTTTTTCCAGCGATGGTGCCTTATTGTGATCAAGGCCGATCATGGTCTGCAATTCGTGGCTGATTTCATCGCGGTCGATGGGCACGCAGCCAAAGCGCTCTACCTCCAAACCTCCGGCCACATTGCCGAGATCAACAGCGTCCTGCCAGGATATTCCATTGGCAACGGCCATAGCAAGCATCGCCAGCACCATGTCACCGGCGCCGGTGACATCATAAACTTGCCGGGGACGGGTGGGATGGTACGTACCGGGTCCGTTTTTGTGCTGCAGGTACATCCCCTGCCGATCCAGCGTGAGAATGCAGGAATCAAAATGATGGGCATTGATTAACGCGGTGGCCAGCATGGGTGCTTCATCGTTGACAGACTCAATGAGCAGACCGCTGGCGAGTTCCGCCTCGGTCCGGTTGGGGGTCACAGCATGGGCACCGGCATACCGCGAATAATCCTTTATCAATGCAGGATCTACCAGGACAATTTTTCCCGCCTCACGCGCCTGTTTGATTATAAATTGGCACAGACGATGATCCAGCAGGCCTTTGTTGTAGTCTTCAATGCAGATAACGGCCGCACGAGCAATAAGTGGCTCAAGGACACCTTCTAATTCACGCACTCGCGCGTCGCTGATCGGATCGGTCTGTTCATCATCAAGCCGCAACATTTGCTGCTGATGGCGATGTTGTGCCAAGCCGATGATGCGGGTCTTGCACGATGTGGGGCGGTCATCAAGCGAAACGATAGCACTGGTATCGATGCCAGCCGCCCGGCACAATTCGCACAGACGCCGGTACTGCGTGTCGGCGCCACAAACCCCGACAAGTACGGGCTTGGCCCCGAGTGCTGCCAGAAATACCGCCACATTGGCAGCGCCACCGACTTGCGTCTTTTCCCCACGCCGTCGAATCACCGGCACCGGCGCTTCTGGCGAAAGCCGTTCCGCATCGCCGAAAATGTATTGATCTAAAATCAAATCGCCGACAACCAGTATCTCCGGCGAATTCCATTGTTCCAATTGACGGAGCAAATCTACAGCGTGAGAGGCACTGATCATCAACTGGAACTCCCCATGTCAACCCCGGCAGGCACGGCACCGCCAAGACGGTCGATCGAAACTGTCGCCCGCAACATATCGCGCCACACCGATGCCTGCGGGCCGGAGATATAACTTTCAATCCCCACGTAAACCAGCGGCACGGGTGGCTGGTACCCTTGTAGTTTGACCATATCTTTCAATGTTGTCACCCAGATATCAATACCCCGTCGCCGGGTGATTTGCTCCATTGCCGCAAAATCGCGCTTAAAGTCATACCGGTGATGGTCTCCAAACCAGCAACCCGCCACAGGCCGGGAACCCGCCAACTCCAACGTACCCATAAAATTATCGGGGTTGCCGATTCCCGCAAACGCCAGTGCCCGCTTGCCGCAAAGCTCCCAGCGGTTTCCGGCCGCATCGAAGATACCATTCACACGTGTACGCTGTTGAAGAATATTACGCGTACCGACATATTGGGAAAGAAGCTGGGATGCCAGATCGGCGAGGTCGTCAGAAATCTGCTCGCAGCGGGTAAGCATAACATGGGTGGCACGGGACAGATTCGCCGGTGGTTCACGCCACGTACCACGCGGGATCACATCAGGAACGCCCAGCGGGCGGGTTGCGTCCACCACCACCAGATTCATGGATCGCGCCAAGCGCCGATGCTGAAATCCGTCATCCAGAATCAGCACGTCGGCGCCATGGTTTTTAATCGCCGTTCGTCCGCCGCTTACGCGGTCCGCATTCACAACGACCGGTACATCCGGACACTCTCGCTTGAGCACCATTACCTCATCTGAATCTTCACCGGGTGCGGCTTTATAGCCGCGCGTCAACACCGCCGGCCGGGCCCCCATCGCCCCGAGCTGACGGGCTATCATGATGACGGTAGGTGTTTTGCCGGTACCCCCGGTGGTAAGGTTGCCAACGGAAATGACTGGTACATCCAGCAAACATATTTTTTTCCAGCCATGGTCATAGAGTGTATTACGTGCGGCGATCAGGCCACGATAACCGATTGCCGCCGACAGCAGCACCCCGCGCAGCGCCGCCGGCAGGCAGCCGACCGCCTCGCCACTGATCACCTCATAGTAATATTTTTCCATTACGTTGGCCTCCGGCCCGGTGGTTGGCGGTGGACCATCATCCCGGCACGACCAAATTCAGCATGCGGCCCTTCACATATACATGCTTTTTGATCGCCCGCCCCGCCAGACGCGATCGGATGTGGTCATCGGCCAGCGCCATCTCAAGCACCTCGGCATCGGCTACACCGGCTTCCATCATAACATGCCCAGCGAGTTTACCGTTGATCTGCACAGGCAAATCCACCGCATCGGCCACACACAAAGCCTCGTCATACGACGGCCACGGTTGGCGGCTGACGCTCCCATGGACCGCCTCGCCGGTGAGCAACACATGCAATTCTTCCGCCAGGTGCGGTGCAAAAGGTTCAAGCAGACGGACAAAACTCAGCATCTGGCCACAATCCAGCGTTTTCGGCTTTCCAAGGAGATTATTAAATTCCATCATCGCGCTGATGGCCGTGTTAAATGAAAGCCGCTCAATATCCTGGGTCACCTTGCGTATGGTACGGTGCAGTGGACGCAGAATTGACTGGCGTTCTTCACGGGCGACGAGTGCATCCGCATTGTTAAGCTCCAATCCCTGACGATAACAACGTCCATCCCGCTCTACCACGACGCGCGATGGGAAATCAGGCGTGCCGGCGATATGCCGCCACACCCGACCCAAAAACCGATACACGCCTTCCACCCCCGTCATACTCCATGGCTTAACCTGCTCCAGAGGCCCCATGAACATTTCAAACAGGCGCAAAGCATCCGCACCATAATCGCGGATCACCTCGTCGGGATTAACCACATTGCCCCGCGACTTACTCATTTTGAAATACCGGGCATCGACGCGAATCTCAGGTGCTGATTTTAATACCGCCACATCACCCCGGCGTTCCACCGCATCGGCGTCGACCGACGAGGCATAGAGCTCGGCGCCATCCGATCGGCGCCTGGAAATAAACCGTATCTTCCCATCCGCACCTGGCTGGCTGGTCCAATTTGGGTCTACATCATCAATGCTGACTGAGTTTCCGGAGGCGTCGCTGAAAAGGGTGTACTCTGCCTCTCCCAAAATCAACCCCTGATTAATCAGCCTGCGGAACGGCTCGGGTGACGAAACATAGCCACGGTCAAAAAGCACGTGATGCCAAAAGCGGGAATAAAGCAGATGCAATACCGCGTGTTCTGCCCCGCCAACATACAAATCCACACCCGCCGGGCTGGAAAGCCAGTATTTTTCGATCGCCTTGTCGCAAAATGTTTCGGTATTATGCGGATCCAGATAGCGCAGATAATACCAGCATGACCCGGCCCACTGCGGCATGGTATTTAGTTCGCGCCGGGCCGCCACTGCGCCCGGTGTTCCTGCTGCAACTACCACCGCCCTTGGAGACGCTCCTGTCCCGATTAACCGGACGTATACATCGCGCCAGGCTGGCGACTTAGATAATGGCGGCTCCATAGTCTGCGTGGGCTTGAAATCGCTCATCTCTGGCAGAAGCAGCGGCAATTCAGATTCCGCCAGAGCGACGGTTGTGCCATCGGCAAGATGCACGATCGGGAAAGGTTCACCCCAATAACGCTGGCGGGAAAAAAGCCAGTCGCGTATGCGATAAGTGGTCTGCGATTCGCCTAATTGCTTTTCTTCCAGCAACTGGCACATCCTGGCCTTCGCCTCATCTGTGGGTAGCCCATCGATCCAAGGTGAATGGCAGGCAACGCCTGGGTCTACCAACGGCATTTCAGCCTCGGCATGGTCGGCCCGACGAACCACGGGGCGAATGGGCAGTTGAAATTTTTTGGCAAATTCAAAATCGCGTTCATCGTGCGCCGGCACGGCCATTATCGCACCAGTGCCGTAACCCGCTAAAACATAGTCGGAAATAAAAATCGGGATGCGGTCGCCATTGACTGGATTGACGGCATGAAGACCGATAAATACGCCGGTCTTCCGAGTATCTTCCTGCCTTTGCCGCTCTGACCGTGAGGCGGTTGTCTGTTGGTACGCTTGAACAGCGATCTGCGGCGATGCGGCAGGTGGTTCCCCCCGCCACACCATAGGCGTGTCAGCCGGCCACGTTTCCGGTACGGATGAATGCGGGCCGGCCGTCATACTAACCAGAGGATGCTCAGGTGCCAGCACCATATAGGTCGCACCAAAAAGCGTATCCGGCCGCGTAGTGAACACTTCCAACGTGGAATTGCCGACGGTAAATCGTACTTTGGCCCCCCGTGACTGCCCGATCCAATTGCTCTGCATCAGTTTGAGCGATTCAGACCATTCCAAGGCATCAAGGCCATCCAACAGCCGACGGGCATAGGCGGTAATACGCAACATCCATTGCCGCATCGGTCGCCGCTCAACCGGAAATCCGCCAACTTCACTGCGGCCATCGATCACTTCTTCATTGGCCAGCACGGTGCCCAGCGCCGGGCACCAGTTCACAGGCGCCTCGATCTGATATGCCAGGCGGTAACCTTCCAGCAGTCGGCGCTTTTCGGTATCAGACATTGTCTGCCATTGAACACCATTGGCAGGTTTTCGTTTGCCCGTGTCCAATTCTTCGATCAATTCATTAATGGGCCGACCGCGACTTTGCGCATCATCAAACCATGTGTCACAAAGGAGTGTAAATATCCATTGCGTCCAGCGGTAATATTGGGGATCCGTTGTGTCCACCTGCCGCTGCCAATCATATGAAAAACCAATAGCCTGAAGTTGCGCCTTGAACCGTTCAATATTTTTGCGTGTGACCACACTGGGATGGGTGTCGGTTTTGATGGCATATTGTTCCGCAGGCAGGCCAAAGGCATCCCACCCCATGGGGTGCATAACGTTAAACCCACAGGCTCCCTTGTACCGCGCTACTATATCGGTGGCGGTGTACCCTTCCGGGTGGCCCACGTGCAGGCCCTCACCTGACGGATATGGAAACATATCCAGCACGTAATATTTTGGGCGGCTACTGGTGGATTCGGTGGCGAAGGTATTATTATCATGCCAATATTTTTGCCATTTCGGCTCGATCGATGCAGGATTGTAGGCCGCCATGTGGCAAAAACTCCCAAGACCAAAAGCTGAAAGATACGCGCAGCAGCCTGTAGCGGCAAGCCGCAGGCCGATGCAGCATTACCCGCATGGAGCCTGATTTCAAGGCGCCTCCGCACCATGGCCACAACCCATATATGGCTGCCAAGACGTCATACGTCCATGCACATGCACGCCGGTTAGTACAACTTTCCGGGAATCGGCAGCGGCCCGACCAGCCCTTTGGCGTACCGCAAATAATCATCTGCGATATCGCATCCATTCTTCACCCACGATGGGTCCAAATGCTTTGTCTGCCGCGCCACATTCGTCAATGCCGTGGGGAAATAGTCCACTTGGTACGGTGCATCCGAAATGCGTTTGATGGCCACGGATCCACTGACTAGGTCATTCGGTGCCGACATTGAATATTGAACCGCCAAGCGCCCGCATTGCCGGGCTTCATGCGCATCTGCCTGGCTGACAATCGTAGGGAAGCTTCGCTGAAGGTAGCCAAAAGTATCTGCCCGCACGCGCAATTTACCGCCGGAACGCTGCTGGATAATCGATCCGAGTTGGCGCTTAACCAGTTCTGACAAATAATCACCCAATGCCCCGCTGCCGGATAATTGCTTATTGCCGTGAGCGTCCACTTCGCCACCGCGCATGGCCTTCTCTGTCACCAGCGAATTTTTGTCACCAACCTTGTAACGTATCCCTTCGCTGGCCGCGATGACGCAGCGGCCCAGCTTGGTATAAATCCGATCCACATCGCCGATGAATTTATCTTCGTTAAAGTCAACCTCCGGCACATAGATGAGATGCGGGCCATCATTTTCATCATGTCGTGCCAGTACCGATGCTGCCGTCAGCCACCCCGCATCGCGTCCCATGATCACATCGATCTTCACGCCCTTGAGCGACCGATTATCCAAATCGTCTCCCATGACGCCTAACGCCACAAAGCGACCGGCAGAACCGTAGCCAGGGCAATGGTCGGTAGTGCGTAAATCATTATCAATGGTTTTAGGCACGTGATAGACGCGCAGCGGATACCCGGAGGTAATCGCCATTTCGCTGACAATCCGCGCTGTGTCGGCTGAATCATTTCCGCCAATATAATAAAAATAGCCTACGGAATGCCGGCGAAAGCTTTCAAAAAGTTTTTTACAATATTCTTCATCGGGCTTGTCCCGGGTGGAACCCAGCGCACTGGATGGCGTCTGGGCCACCTGTTCCAAAAGACCCGCATCCAACCCATTGAGTTCAATAAACTCGCCATCAATAATACCGCGCACGCCATGCTTGGCACCGAGTATCTTCCCTACCGACGGCTGCTTATAAAGCCCTTCAATTACACCTACCAACGATTGATTGATGACCGCCGTCGGCCCGCCCGACTGGCCAATCACTGCGTTTGTATTTGATGCCATAACTGTTATCTCCAAATAACCATTCGCAAAGTGCGAAAGTATAGATAAACCTTGCCCTATCGACAATACCGGGACAGAATTGATCCTGATGCTAGTGCTTTGTCACACCTACAAATTAGGATTGACGGTCGGCGTCCCGCATCCACCCGACAAAATTGCAGCATTGCGCTTCCACATGGCCAGCTTCACTCGCCGTGTTGCCCGCCCGCGAGTTCGCTGGTCCCATGTCATTTCGTCCCATTGCAAAACCTCGCTGACGCTGGCATCCGCCTGGGGCGGATATGCCCATGCCGAGTTGACCGCCGCGGGCGCTTTAGAGTTATGCGGACACACTCGCTGGCAGATGTCGCACCCAACGATGTAACCGGCATCGCGGATGGGTTGCTGATAGGCGGGATCGATATCACCGCGATTCTCAATCAATTGATAACTGATGCAACGCGAGGCATTCATTTGGTACGGTTCAAGTGCATCCGTTGGGCAGGCATCAATACATCGGCGGCACGAGCCGCAATGATCGGCCATGGGACGGTCGGATGGTAAATTTATGTTGGTCAGCAGTTCGCCAAGCACAAACCACGAGCCCTTTTTCGGATTGATCACCATTGTATTTTTGCCAATCCATCCCACGCCCGCCCGAGCGGCCATCTCCCGTTCCAGTAGCGGTGCCGTGTCTACACTTGCGACCCAACGGAAGTTTTGCGTTCCCCGCGCCGTAATCGCCGCCGCCAACTGTTTAATTAACCCCGCCATCACACGATGGTAGTCGCGACCTGCGGCATAGGCGGCTATCTTGCCTGTCGGTGGTTCATCTTTTACCGTTGCGGTTGTGAAAATGGATACCGGCGGACGGTAATTCAGCCCCAGTACCACGACCGATTTCACCCAAGGCCAGTTGGTTTGCGGATCTATTTTTACCGGAGCGTGGCACTGCAGATAATCCATCGCTCCGTGCTGCCCGGTGCTGAACCAGTCGCGAATGTAATCTGCCCGATTCGACGGCGCAAGCTGGGTAACGCCCGCCAAATCAAATCCCAATTCCAACGCCGTGGTCTTTATCCATGCCGCCAATTCATTCCCGGCACTCTCCCCGCCGGCGACATGTGTGCTTCTTATGGCATCTAAGGGGAGGTCATCAGTGGAGAGCGGCGAATGGTTCATGGCGCCGCATCCTTGCGAGAGGCGTCGGCTTGACGATACACATCATCCGATGCCATCGCCGTACCCTCAACGGCATCAATTAAATCATTCGGCGCAGGCTCATTGGCCGCCTGCTCCGCAATTTCATCCAGACTCAACATTGATTCCAACGCTTCGCGGTTGCGACGATCGATCGTCGGTGTATGTACGCGGTCGGGCATCTTGCGGCGGCCAAATGTAATCATCACGCGCAGCGCCACCCACGCGAGGATCAAAAACATGACGCCACCGATGACGCCCATGTCACCCCACGTCATACCGATCGCAGGCACCCATTGCGATGATAAATATCCCGACTCCATACCGTAATCATATCCCATTTTCAGGGTGAATTCCTGTAGCAACCCGCGACCAAGATACCCTGGAACGGCCCCCGCTTGGCGGCAGAAGATTGGCAGTTGCACGCAGCCCTGCTTTCGACTGTTGCAATGCGGCTATGCACCACCCCCAGCAGCGGGCATGCTTCATCGAGGAGTCTGCCCCAGTCATAACAGGACTGCAATGGCATAGCTTTGGGCAGGCATTAAGAAGCGGTGACGAAGGCGTATCGGGCGAAGGTGATACGCCGAGGAAGCCGCGCCGCAGAGGCCGGTCAAAAGACGTGCCGCCC
>DZDI01000251.1 GCA_022730455.1 Phycisphaera mikurensis
GGCCATGAAGAAAGAGCAGTGGATGCATTTAAAATTTAAGAATGTCATGGCGATATCGGCGATTGTGCTGACGGGTCTGTTTTCAGCGGCGCGTGCTGCCTCCGCTGGCACGCTCATCAGCGTAGGGTTGGGATGGGCGGGTACAGGTGGCGCGCAGAGTGGAACCGGTCCGTTCCCTTCGCAGGCGGGTCACGCGGTACCCTTCGGTACGGTGGCGGCGGCACCATCAACGGGTGACAACAACTGGGATTATCTGGGCGTGGACAGCTCCTTTAGCCCGCCATATACCCTTTCAGACATGGATGATTCCAACAGCAATCCCACCAAGGTGTCGCTGACTTATACCTTGGGCCACGGCCGATCTTCTCCCGGGGCTGTCAATCAAGGCCCTTGGATACAGCGTGCCGCATCGGGTAAACCCATTGTGCCAGCGGCCGCGGCGTTCATCAGTTTTCCGGGAGCGACCTGGAACAGCAACAACGGCAGCGATCAATCCTCACCGGCACACCCGTTTACGGACACCTTGACTTTTTCCGGTCTGAACCCCAATGGAACTTACGATCTGTATATTTACAGCGCCTACGTGGATGGCAACACGGCGAAAGGCGCCAACACCCCAAAGGTGTCGCTGCAACTGGTGAAGGGCACGGCGGCGGTGAGATCATATACCTACACATATAACATGAGCGATGCCAAACTGCTCTCCAGTTATCGGCGCGGGACCAACTACGTAGAGTTTCGCCATGTGAAGCCCGACAGCGGTGGCCAGATTCAAGTTGCCGGGGCGGCGGTGAATTCATCGCTTTTTAACGCGGTGCAACTGGTATCGCTCGATAAGACATTCGGCCCGGCGACTCCCATCCGCTTTTTTCGCGTGGCCAAGATTCATGGCATCTGGTGGCTGATCAATCCGCAGGGGAAGCGGGTTCTGGTACAGGGTGTCGACGAAGTGCGTACCCTGCCTCACATTGAAAGACTCGAGGGCGTCTACGGCAAGGAGATGATTCCGTCGGATATGTTGATGCCATGGCAGGGTACCCACCGCTGTCGGCCGACATCTCTATTGTCATTGAAAATTCAGGCTCGGCATCTGCTGGCGTGGGGATTTAATAATGTTGGCCCATGGTCGGATCCGCAGTGTGCGGGCATTAAGATCAACGGTCGGAAATTATCATTTTCAGCCGTCTTGAATATCGGTGTTGGTTACGCGGGCGCAAGACACGAATCCTTTCCCGATGTATTTAGTCCACAATTCGCAGTATTCGCCGATAAGTTGTGCCAACGGCGATGTACGCCCTGGAAAAATGATCCGAACCTGCTGGGCTGGTTCAGCGATAATGAACTTGATGGGGGTTGGGGGCCGGGTTGGGTATCGCCGGTGGTGGACGGGATATTGATGAGATTTCTAAACTTCCCACCGCAAACGCCCGGTCATCGTGCCGCCGTGGCCTTCCTCAAGAAATGCTACGGAAATATCCACGCGCTGAATCAGGCGTGGCATACGCACTACCAATCATGGCATGCTATGGATTTGGCCAGGCAAATGCCGGAACCATTCACCAGCAGCCAACTACAGACCGGCGCGGGGGCGCAATATTTTAAATATGATCGAATATTCACGGGTATGGTGGCTCGTCGCTACAGCCGGGTGTGCCGGGATGCCATCAAAGCCGCAGATCCGAACCACTTGTATCTGGGGCAGAAGTTTCCGGGGTGGCCGGGAGCTTTGGTGGCGGCGGCGGATGCAAAATATACCGACGTCATTTCATTGGATATTTACAACGTCACCAATCCCACCCCTTTGCTGAAAAAATTTGCTGTCTTTGATAAGCCGATGATGATTGCCGAGTTCTCATTCCGGGCCAGAGACAGTGGCCTGCCGAACACCATCGGTGCGGGCCTGCTGGTCAATACGCAGGTTCAGCGTGCCGCCGATACCATCCGGTATCTGCATTACGCCTTAAAGATGCCGCAGGTCATAGGGTACGACTGGTGGGAATATATCGATGAGCCGCAATGGGGTAGATGGCCGTCGCCACTGTATTCAGGCGGTGAAAACTCCAATTACGGCCTGATTCGGCGCAACAGCAAACCCTATAAGCACATGATACAGGCCTTTACGGAATTCAATGCCAAAGCGATGAACCTCCACGCGCATAC
>DZDI01000097.1 GCA_022730455.1 Phycisphaera mikurensis
AGCCATCCCGAGCGCGGTGGGGTGGGCTGCCCTTGATGCCAAGGACGCGCTGTGAGAACCGAATGAGCTTGGGGAAAACTTGGAAAACATAAAAATCTCCTCGCTCCCTGTGGGAGCCTCTTAGAATTACCCGCCGAACCGGGCGGGTTGCGGGGCCATCACACCGGCGTGGCCAAAGACATTGTCACTAAAAGCAGTGTAGCACATCCCCATAGGTTTGTGTTGTCGATTCCAGCAAATCTGTTGTCAAATCCGGAGATACCCGCCAAGCGGTGCCCGAGCATGCCAAAACGCGGCGGTCTCTCTTCTTGACAGGCCATGCCCGCCAAGGGCGGAGCGATTTTTGCCTGATTTAGGCTTCATCGAGGAATCAGGCCGACGATGTATATTAAAGCTTTTCGTTGGATGGAACTCTAAGACGAAAACTCCAAGTGTCAGAGTCCGGTTGCCTGAATCCAACTCCCAACTCCCAACTCCCATGCCCGCGGCGGCACGATGCCGGCGGCTAAATCCCCTACCTCACACCGAAAACCTGTAATCTCTCATTGGTACAGCGCCCGAGCCTGATCCCAGAGGTTCATCTGCCGGCACATCCATTCCACCGCGTCGCACACCGCGCCATAGCCGCCGGGGAATTTTGTCACATATACACCGCTCGGCCATTGGCGATACATGGAGGCGAAGCCGGGGGAGCACGTAACGCAGGCGTCTCGCCTGCCCACGTCGTGTTTCCCGTGCGGGCACGATGCCTGCGGTAAAGCGAGCGGCTTCGCCGATTTGTCCCATTAGAAAACGCACGGAGTATAGCAGGAACACGAACAGGTGACATTCACCGATATCGCAATAAAGGAAATGCCGGCTCGGCGGCCCATAAAAAGACGCCTTGGTCGCACGAAGCGATAAGCGTGGGATGGGATCACACACTGAACCCATTTGGAAGGTCAAATGACCGGCCCGGTTGGGGAAGTGTTTACCGGCACTTGGCCGGAGGAGTAGGCCGTCTGGCTCCGGGCGACGTATGCGCTCGTAAGCACCGAGGCGGAAGTGGCCGCTGCAATAGATGAGCGCGCTACCTCGTGGGATCGATCGCGGACGGATCAACTCCCAATGCCGCCGCTAGCTTCTCAACCGTCATGTGGGACGGTGCCAGCTCGGCATTTTCAATTCGGCTGACGTGGCTTTGCGTTAAGCCCGCATCCTGTGCAAGCTCAGTTTGCGTTTTTCCCGTCTTTTCCCGCAATTCGCGGACCTTGTGCGCAATGTGCTCAGTCCATTTGCCCAACTCCTCCGACGGGCCGCCCGCCGGAGGGGCAAATTCTTGAATTTCCAATTGATGCTGCTCCAATATCTCCAGCATTCCATCCCGAATGGCCGCAACATCTTCCTCACACGAAGCCGATTTTAATTGCATTGCCAGATCGAAAAGGTGTCTCCGGTCCGCGTCCGGCAGTCGGCTTATTCGGTCTACGACGATCCCGACCGCCATAGTCATGGCGGCTTGGCCAACGTCCGTCGGGCCTCGCACAGGTTTGAGTTCATCTATGGTTGACATAATTATACGCTCCAAAATCGGGCTTTCGCCATCGGTTTTCACACCTTCTCACATTTAATGCTGTCATCCCCGCTCGGTCATTCCAAATAAACGCGGGATTTTGCCGCTACCGTAAAGGCGTTTTCGTCGGGTCATAATAATGACCGTAGCAGGCGGGGTTGGCCCATTATTCTCTTTTTTAAATACCCCGATGATTACAATGGCACGCGCATCACGGTCGACGAAAAAGAACACCCTTAAATTTATTTTCCCTAATACGCCGTGTTTTTCACGCAGCTCGTGAAAATCACCAACCGCATCCACTGAGCATAGCTGGCTATGGGTTGGATCAGCCTCCGTCGCCAGCGAACGCACCTGAGACGCGACATACGCATACTGCACGGTATTCAGGATACCCATCGCCTCGCCAAAGGCTTTGTTGAGTATCCAGACGCTCCACTAATACTTTCCTTCCGCGCCTTTGGCACCCGCCATCACGCCAACCTTGATGTCGGTGCCCACGCCGTTTACTCCTTAAAACGTTTCATCCATCGATGAATAATATACATCATTATCAGCGATAATCAAATGGCAACGGTATATTTTGTTGTATATTTCAAAATATTTGCAAAAACATATGGGTGCCTATCGCTTTGGGACTCGAAAACCTGACATTCACCGATATCGCAATAAAGGAAATGCCGGCTCGGCGGCCCATAAAAAGACGCCTTGGTCGCACGAAGCAATAAGCGTGGGATGGGATCACACACTGAACCCATTTGGAAGACCAAAAAAACAGGTGATAAGATGATAATGATGGATGTCACCTGTTTGCCCGTCCCGGCGCGTTTCCACGTTGCGATTAGTCCGTCAGCCACCGAAAAAAGCGTCCAGAAATGGCCGAAGATACCGATTCCTTGTCCCGCATTTACGTTGTATTACAAGAATCTGTCGAAAATGCCTGTGAATCAGCCTGTTTTGCCTACGCGGCTATATCGCCGCAATACGCCTATCACGACACCCTGAATTTTCACGTCTCCGTTGACGTAAATAGGCTCCATGGTTCCGTTGGCTGGCTGCAGACGGATGCGGCCGCTTTCACGGTAAAAACGCTTAAGCGTGGCCGATCCATCCTCCAACAGTGCCACCACAATCTCGCCATCACGGGCGGTTGATCGCTGCTCGGCGATAACCATATCTCCGTCGGCAATATGGTCTTCAATCATCGAATCCCCACGTACGCGCAGCATAAAGGTCTGTGAACGCGAGGCAAATAAGTCGCGAAGATCAATGCTGTCCGGATTTTCAATTGCCTCAATGGGCTTGCCAGCCGCAATAGATCCTACGAGAGGTAATATGCCATTGGAACTCGACGACGGTAGCTTAACTCGCGCACTGAGGTTCAAAGAGCGAGCCTTGTGACGCTCCCGATCCAGCAGACCTTTTCGCTCGAGTGCCTGAACGTGTTCGAAAACCGTGACTTTCGATATGCCGAATTTGTCGGCCAGCTCCTGCATCGTTGGGGAATAGCCTTCCTTCCGCCGGCAGTCGTCGATGGCCTGTAGAATTTTGAGCTGTTTGGGTGTTGTGTTCATTGAGCGACTCCATGAATAAATCATCGGTCTGTGCTTGCGCAGACGACATTTGATATACGCTATCTGGCACAGCGGTGGGTGTTACGGGTGAGGCACAGGTTATGCCAAGGTGTGCAATGATCGACTTTGAAAACCGCGGAGGCTCCTGTCGGTTTAACCACGGCGAATATTGGCTGAGCTGGCCACACGCTAAACATGGGGCCGTCCAGTGGGGATGCGTGTCAGACCGGAATTCTCGGCCCGGATGGTCTCCAAGAAAGAGTTGCTTTAGTTCCTCGGATAGTACCTGCATCGGTTTGAGGCCGAGTGCGTCTTTGGTTGATGGCGTTTCTGAACGCGGTCCGTCCTGGCGTGCTGCTTTGGCGGCAGCGTCACAAAATTTGACAACCACGGCAGGATTTACCGATTCCTGAATTGGCCTTTGGGCAAACCAATCGACCACATATTCACCGCCGGGGCCAAAGGTACACAGAGGTATGGCATGTTGCCTCAGTGGATGCTTTGGGCTTTGCAAATCCATGGTATTTGACTGGGACGGTTCGATCCGTCGCACATTTGACGCTGGCCTTCTGGCGGGCCCTATCATGGGGCGAAGGTACGTTGCAGCTTTGGCTTTCATTGTTCTGGACTCCTTTCCAGTACGTCTCTGTTCCATCTTGGTGCTCCACGGCACCTGCTCGCAGCCATTGAGTAAGTCCGTCCGCACGTTCCTGTTTCCTACTTCGACCATTCCATCCTGAATGCTTGAGCCTTTCTGTAAGGATTCTGTTTGGTATAGTATCCTAACGGCCTCCAAACTTCAAGGCATTTCGCCATTCCGGCTTTGTTCCTGATCTGACTTGTCGCAGCAATCAATGTAATGATGCAGATTGCAAGATGGCAATCGATGCGTGTTGGGGCTATCGAATGAAAATCCGCCAGAATGTGCTTGTTTAAGAAATAAAAGACGGTATGTTAGTCTAAGCGGTGCAGTTACCGCGTGCGGATAAATTGGCAATCTGTGGGAGGATACCTTCATGTCATGCGTTAAGGTGCCAGCGATTCGGCGTTTTGAGAATTTGGCGCACGTGAACGGACTAAGCCCGGTGCTTGTGCAGGATCACTATACGCTCTATCAAGGTTATGTCCAGAAAGCCCATGAACTTTGCCAACTTCATGGCCAGGCTGTCAGACAAAAGCGGTCAGCCACCGAAACTGATTTACGCAACCTTAAGCGCGACCTGACGTTTACGCTGGCGGCGGTGCGTAACCATGAACTTTATTTCAGCCTTCTCGGCATACACGAGCTGGATTGTCCGCAAATGCTATCCGAATCCATCAAGACCGATTTTGGTTCCTTTGATAATTTTATCTCAGACCTTACGCGCACAGCCCTTTCGACGCATGGTTGGGTGTTTACGGTTTTGGATCACCATTCCAATCATTTAATCAATATCACTTCCGCGCAAAATGGCCAGTTTCCGATGTGGAACGCCACACCGATTATCGTTATCGATATGGCCGACCACGCTTACTACTACGACTATGGCTCGCATCGGGCAGAATATTTGAATGTGCTAATTAAAAATTTGAACTGGCAAAATGTGGCAGCCAATCTTCAGTCGGCCATGGATGCAATGAAGGCCGCCGGTCTGCCATCGGCAAGCGTCGAAAACCACACTGCTGCAGAACCGCATTCCACAGCGGTTAGCCCGACCTTGGAATTAGATTCCAGCCTGGCGGTGGGTGTTTAGGGCAGGGCGCGGCCACCAGGTTTGATATTACCGTTAGCAGTGGGGCGGTAGCCGCTTTGTCGCTCGCTCATCAGTTGCTAAAATTGCCGGGTGTTGGCGGCGGGCAGGCTGTGAAGTTGCTTGCTGATTAACCAACGGATGGTTTAACCGCTTAAAGCAGCGGAGTGTGATGGAGCAATATCGCGTGCAGGATAACATTTGCAAGGTGCGTCGGCACGGTGGCCGCCTGATTTTGATGGCGCTGCTGCTGTTTATTCCCGTCTCAATGTCGCTGGGTGGCTGCAGTGAAGAATTGTTTACGCATCACGACAACTCAGCGCGTGAGAAGGCCAGGTATTTTCCTGATCCGCACCCCATTGAAAATTACAATCGGTACGGTCAGCCCAGCAATAGCCCGCAAAACTTTTCCGGCGGTGGCGGTTTTTAGGGTAATACCGAACCTAATGAAATATATCAGGTTTATGATTTGACAGGCTACCGATAGGCCGTTACCTTCCCCCCCTGAACTTTTTTCGGTTTATGGATTGGGGTCGGTTTAATGCGAAGTCATGCACTGTCTTATCTGCTCTTGGCCACCATGGGAATCGGTGGCGGTGTCGCGGTCGGCGGCACGGTTGTCCTGAACAACGGCGACCATATTACCGGTCGTATTACGCAACTTACCCCGCGGCGGGTGGTAATCAACACGTCCTATGCGGGGGGAGTTGTAATCAAGTTGAGCAGCGTTCAGACTTTGATAAGCAAGTCTGGAGTTAAATTGACGACGGCCAACGGCAAGACTTCACAGGTGACTTTGTCGGCCGCACCGGGCCATCAAGGTTGGATCACGCACCGCGTCATTTCCACACCGGTGAAAATGATCCCCGCCAATTTGCCGCCACTGCCACTTGTCAAGGCGGTTCCGCCACCACCCGCGCCTGTTTCTATTTTCGGCCCGGATTGGGACAACGAACTGGACCTGGGCGGAACAAACACCACAGGTAATTCAGGCAGCACCATGATCAATGGTCTATTACAATTTCATTATAAACACAAGCCTGATAATCTGCTGATAGCTCTTACCGGGGGATACGGCGTGACCAATGGCAGTCAGTCCCTTGGCTTTTTCAGCAGCAACGTACTGTGGAAGCGCGAGCTTAATGGATTTAAGCCCAAATGGGCCAAACGTGTATTTCTGTTTCTGCAGAACACCAATTCGTACGATGCGATTCAAGGCATATCGATCCGAAGCAATTCAGAAGGTGGTTTGGGATATTACCTCTGGGATAATAAAAAATCAGAATTCGACCTACGTGCAGGCCCCGGTTACACCTACGAAAGATATTTTCACGGCCAGAATTACACCTATGTCAACGGTATCGCCGCACTCCATTTCCGTTATCAAATTGCGAAGCATGTCAAATTTACGCAGACCGCCGGCTATGTGTCATCGTTGGAAAATGCATACAACTACCAACTCAATGCTACCAGCGCCCTGTATCTGGGCTTGCCGCACATTGTACGTGGCATGGGCCTGCGTTTCTCATTTACCGACTTATACGACAATGCCGCCGGCACGCAGGATTTAAAGCGTAATTCCACCTTGCTGATTGCGGCACTGACCTTCAAATTCTAATGGCGGGATGACCGCGTCCGGTCGCCCCAAAAAGGCGAAGCGCAGACATTTTACTGGCACTCAAAAACGCTCGGAATGGGCGTAACGCAGATACCTTGGCCGGGCCAATCGGCCGGGGACAGGCAACGTCCGTTCCCGGGGCGGCTGTTCGTGCGCGCGATCCGGCCGTGTGCATAGGTATTGACAGGTTCTTGAATACTGCTATCATTAAGTTTGACTAATCAAACATTGGTTTGTGATTGGTCAAAATATGTGATGGAAAGCAAGGGTAATTGCCATGTATCGCGATCATGAAAACCGACAGCATCCTGCCGCTCCTTCGCATACCGGTGGCGTGGCAACGGCTATACCTGCCGGACGCGAATATTTATCACTGGAGCAATATCATGGTTCCATCGGCCTGCCAAAGAGCAGCCGGGGGATTTTTCAGCACCTGCGGATGTTTATGGGCCCGGCCATTCTGGTGAGTGTGGGCTACATGGATCCGGGTAACTGGGGCACAGATCTGGCTGGTGGTGCACAATATCATTTTGGTTTGCTATGGGTCGTGGCGCTGTCCAGCACCATGGCCATCATACTGCAGATTTGTGCCTCGCGGTTGGGAGTCGTCACCGGACGGGACTTGGCGCAGACAGGCTATGAAAAACTGCCGCGATGGACCCGCATTCCCAACTGGTTGAGCGCGGAAATTGCCGTTGCGTCGTGCGATTTGGCGGAGGTGCTGGGCAGCGGGCTGGCATTGAACCTGCTGTTTCACATCCCTATTTTCTGGGCATTGGTCATCACCGCGTTTGATGTCCTCGCCCTGCTGACGCTTCAGGGTTTGGGCATGCGTAGGCTTGAAGCCATAATCCTTATACTCGTCACGACCATCGCGGTCTGCTTTTACATCGAGATTTTTGTGCTTCCGGAAACAAGCCCGGGGCTTTTTCACCTGGCAGCAGCTACCGTCGCCCCCAACTTAGGTGCGTTTCTATCCTCCAAACAGATGGTGTTTGATGCCATGGGCATCGTCGGCGCCACCGTTATGCCGCACAACCTGTATCTGCATTCGGCGCTGGTCCAGACACGAAAAGCTCCAACGGATGATGCCGGAATCAAACGGGCCATTCGATGGAACACGCTGGATACGGTGGTGCTCCTGAGCATCGCATTTCTGGTCAATGCGGCGATACTCGTGCTTGCCGCCATGGTATTTTTTGGAAAACCGGGCGCGACCGGGCTCGATGGGAAATGGGTTGTGTTTTCGCCGGATGCGGATTGGATCCGAATCGCCTATTTTACCCTTTCGCCACTTGTGGGTGTCGCCGCCGCAAGCTTTCTGTTTGCGATAGCGTTGCTGGCCAGCGGACAAAGCAGCACCGTAACGGGTACCCTTGCGGGACAGGTTGTTATGGAAGGCTTCATGCGATGGAAGGTCAGGCCTTGGGTGCGGCGATTGATTACTCGCTTGGCAGCGATTATCCCGGCTCTTTTATTTGTTGGCCTCGTCGCCCACCCGAACCTGAACTCCATGCTGAATCTCAGTCAGGTGGTACTTTCACTTCAATTGCCGCTGGCTATGATTCCGCTGATGGCATTTACCAGTTCTAGCCGCATCATGGGCAAATATCGCAATGGACGATTTTTGCTGGTGGCGGGCTGGATCTGCTGCATTGCCATTACAGTGCTGGACATCTACGGTTTGCCGGCGGCATTCAGCGGTATAGGCTCTCTGACGCATTGATGACGCCGTGCAGGGTTTTGGATCATCGTCGAATGGTATTTGGAGGCGCCATTGCGTTCAAGCCGGCGCCGCTGCCCAGTATCAATGCCGCGGCCACGCCGAGGAGGCCAACGTAGCCATAGGCCCAAAGCCAGCCATGTCCGAAGTGATGGAGTATTCCCATCATGGCATTGGCGGCAAATAACCCAATGCTGCGTGTCGCGGTAAGTGCGCCCATGCCACCGCCTGTATTTTGGGCGGTGCGAATAAGCGACATAATGGCGGGTTCGAGTGTTTCAATCACGCCCAGCGAAAAACCCATCAGCGCGACCACTGGAAAGTACAATATGGCGTTTTGACCGGTGGCGGCGATAATCGCCATTAAAATGCTGCCGATTCCGCCAAGCAGATAGCCACCCCACGCTAGAAAAGCCACTTCGCGTTTCGCTATTTTACCAATCATTAAACCGGTCAACGCTGAAATGCCAAAAAACACCACGTAAGCGCCGATGGCGGCCGTATCATTGTGATAGCGCTGGTATACCGTCAATATGGGAAAGCCAAAACTAAAGGAGCTGAATCCATATAAACCCGTCGCAATTAAAATTCGACGATACAGTTTTTGGTTCACATCATGGGATACCGCCGAGGCGACGCTTTTAACATCTGCTGATGGTTGGCGCCGTGCACCGGCTCTAACTAGGGTAAGTGTGATGGTTGATAAGACCAACGGGATCAGCGTGATGAGGAATATGCTGGAAAACTTAAACCCCGCGGTCAGCAGCAAAACCGTGCCAAGTGCGGCTAAAAATCCGCCACCAATATCCAGCGAGTGGAGAAATCCGAATGCCTTGGTTCGATTTTCACGTGTCGTTACCTCGGTCAGCATGGCGCGACGCGGGGGAGACCGAAAATTCCTACTCCACCAGCCAGCGCAAAATAACGCGGCCGCCATCATGGGGGCCATTACCAAGCCGGAAAATGATAAAAGCGGAATAAGCGCGTTGCCGGTGATCGCCACCTTTTTGTGCCCAATGCGATCGCCGAGCCGTCCACCCACGAGCCCAAATAGGGCGCCCGGGCCAAAGCTCACCGCCATGACCACGGAAAAAAGCCACACCGGCGCATGCAGGCTGTGCACTAAAAACAGGGGAAACATGGCCAGCACAGCCTGGTATCCCAAGTCGGCAAAACAGGCCGAAAGCGATATGAGCAATACCGAGCGCGAAAGCCAATGAGAAGTTGCGTGATTAGCGATTTTTTTCACGGAAGTGATTATAGGGCGACATCACAGATGCGAATACTCTTGGTGCAGCCGCAGGCACCATGGACGCGCAAAACACCGCCGGGAACCGCGTCATCGGCCGCAGAAAAAGCCGGGCATCGACGGCAGAATCATGACCGTGCGGCAGGGCCGGCAGATAACGCACGCCATAAAAACTCTGGCCATCTGGGCGAGGCCCGCAAGAAAGAGAGAAGCCCGGTGGCGCACACGCAACCCACCGGGCACCTTTATCTACCACCACCAGGATAATTTGGCCTTCGGCGCTGGTGCGGCGGTGGGCGCCGCGCCCTTGCCGCTGGCGGCAAAGTCACTGGCGACTTTCTTCATACTGGATTCGAGTGCAGCGAGCTTCATCTTGAGTTCGGACGCCCTTGAATCCGCATTGGATATCAGTGGTGCGCCGCTGGCAATACCCCCAGCGTTGAGATCCGTTGAGAGATAAGTGTTCAAGTCATCCATATAGGTCACAAATGATTCGCCTGACGTGGTGACACCCTCGGCAGCTTTTTTTACGGCGGCAAAATCGCTGGCTGCAGAATCGTATCGACTCATAGTACTACAGCGCGACATTTGC
>DZDI01000252.1 GCA_022730455.1 Phycisphaera mikurensis
GAGCCTCAAAAATCGCGAGCCTTGATTAAACGACTCGCGGATGAGGGGTTAGTAGAGGAACGTGGTGGTGGCCGTTGCACCGCTTGATGAAGTAAACGTTACTGTGTAGCTATCTCCAGCAGTGCCTGCTCCTGTATTACCAGAATAATTGGCTTGGAAAACCGCTTTTCCAGTGGCATCAGTGGGTACTGAAGTGGAAGTTAAGCTTGCAGTCGCTGCCGTACCTGCTGGGGTAGATTCCACGGCAGTAATAGTGCCTGTGATTGTTTGATTAGCAATCGGTGTGCCGCCACCTGAGAGGAATGTAACCGTTACGTTACGAGATTTATTTGTGCTTGGTGCCGGTTCGGCTGTAGGGATGCCCAGTGCAATCGTCAATGTACCCGTACCTTCGACTTTGATTGGAGCCGTTGCAGTTGTCCCTGGAACCGTAAAGTTCAGTGTTACATCCGCCGAGCCGGTGTAGGCCGCTGCGTTAATGGTTGCTGTTACGCAGCCATTGGTGCCGGTTACAAGTGGGGAGGGTGTAACGATGATTTGAGGAGTCGTTCCGGTGACGTTGATGGTGGTCGGGAATGGATCGCCGCTGGCGTTGCGAGCGCACATGGTGACGTTTGTGGTTGTGCCACGTTGTACAGTGGTTGCGGATGACGTCAGGCTAATGTCTTGTGTACCTGTGTAAACCGCCTGCATGACCGCCGAAACACCGTTGCCGACTTGAGCTGTCAAGAGGGTCGGTTGACCTGCGCGAGACATGGGGTAGGTCACAGAGGTTGTCGCACGGCCTTGGTCATCAGTGAACGCGCCGCTGCCGATAACACCAAATTGAGCGCGCCCTACAGTCCAGGGGATGTTGTTGGCCGCTGGAACGCCGTTGTTAGATGAAAACGGAGCAGTAACGAGCACGGTATCCTGAGACAACACTTGTGAAATGATGCGGCTGCCAATTAACGATTTGTACAAACCCTGTGGATCAGGCGTAAGTACCACACGATCACGCACTTGGGTGGTGAAGAGATTCATTCCGGCAACATCAGGCGCATCAAAGCGATTGCCTCCGGTCGATGGATTGCCTTTGTTGCCAGCGATGGCGAACAACGCATCGGCAGCTGGGAATCCAATCACGGGTGAGTCAATCAAGCTGAAGTTAACTTGCGTATTGGGTACGGGGTTGCCATCGGCGTCGAGTACAACGGCGGTGATGGCGCGTGTCAATGTTCCATTATTGTTATCAATGGGCGCAGAACCCGTGCCTGTTAACGCAATGGATGCAACACGTCCATCTTCGATGAAAATATCGATGTCGTCGATGATGGGGGATAGAATGCCGTTTTCGACGTTGTTGTCTGCCGCGTCTGCGGTGATGCGTAAATTGGCTACACCTGCAGTGGTGCCGGAGCGCAAGCCAATGACGGTGACACCATTCGTTGTCGTTGTACGCACAATGGTTCCGATGGCTCCAGCTTGACCAATTAGCGTTGCGCCGATATTTGGGTTGAGTAGTTCAGCCTGAACGTTTTGAGCAGGTGGGTTGGCTACGGGCTGATTGGCAGGGTCAGCCACAGCGATTTGGATTTGTGCATTGTCAACTTTGCCTTGATTGGCGACGAATATGTCCCCTGTGACATTGACGGCTGTAATTGTTGCTGGCAAACCTGTTGAAATCGGCGAACCGACGGTAATATTTTGTGAGCCAACAATTGTTTTTCCTGAACTTGGGTCATCGAATGATGCCTCGATAGTCACTGTGCCCGTAATCGTGCCAGCATGAAAGAGCATTAACGCATTTCCACTTGCAGACTTTACGCTGTAACTCCAAAACGAAATGGGTTTTTTGTAAATAGTGCCGTCGGGCAGGGTGATGTCTTCGGTTTCAAACGGCTGTGGATACAGACCGCCAATAGCGGTTTTCCCTTTAAGGATATTGAACTGAATTGGTGTACCTGTTGGAAGGCGGCTGCCATCGGCTTTGAATGCAGTGACGTTGACCGATGTGGTGTAGACCGAACTTACAGGATCAACATAACTTCCGACCTGTACGGGCAAGGTTGTGGTGCCGGCACTGATGGTGATTTTTCCTTCCGGCCCGCCGCCGGTCAGGGTGTCGCCACCCGTACCGCCACCGCCGCCGCAGGCGGTGAGTAGGGCAATGGGGGC
>DZDI01000098.1 GCA_022730455.1 Phycisphaera mikurensis
GACAGGCTCCTAGACATGTCGGGCTGACTGTTATGCGGTATGATTTTCCGCCATGCACGTGGGCGAATATATGACGGCCGAGAGTTGGGGTATTGGTTTTCTATGGGTAGTGGAATTGGTTTTGGTATTCTGGGCGCTGCGGGTGGCGCAGTTTTTCGTGTATCGCATGGGGCGTGTGGTACGCGATCCGTTGGTGCCTATCGATGTACCCGTGGCTGTCATACTGCCGGTAAAGGGAGCTGACGCCAGCACCCGCGCTAATATTGAAAAATTGCTCAATCAGAAATATCCCCGTGTCCGTTTCATTTTTTCAGTTCAATCGGCGCAGGATGCTGTTTGTCCCGTCATACACTCTTTAATTGAACAATATCCAGACAAGAATATCCGGATGGTGATCGCCGGTGACACTGCCCATCGGTCGCAAAAAATTCATAATCAGCTTGCGGCTGTTGGCCAAACCACAGTAGAGGATCGATTTCTGGCGTTTATTGACGCTGACGCCTCACCGTCACCTCACTGGCTGCATGCGCTGCTGATTCCTCTGACTTATCCGCATATTTCCGCAACCACTGGCTATCGGTTTTACGTCCCGCAGCAACAGTCTGCGGCCAACGGCGTGCTGTCAGCCAGCAATGCCATCGTGGCGGCGATGCTGGGCCCGTATCGCCGCACTGTCGCGTGGGGAGGGTCAATGGCCATGTCGCGTGAAAGGTTCTTTTCTTTCGGCATTTATGACGCTTGGCAAAACGCCCTTAGCGATGACTACGTATTGAGCTATCAGGTAAAAAAACATGCCGGTGAACGCATCCATTTTGTGCCGCAGTGCATGGTAGCCTCGCCGGCGGATATGTCGTGGGGCACGCTCCTTGAGTTTGCTATTCGCCAATACCGAATCACTCGCTGTTGTGCCACTCGCTTATGGTTGACCGCCACGGCGGGGGGCCTTGTCTATTTCACGGCCTTGGTGATGGCAGTACTGCTGACCATTCACCCCATCGGTGTGTGGTCGCATGGCCCATACCGCTGGTGCCCGCCGGGTGTGCTGGTCCTGGTCTGGGGCGGGAGTGCCATCCGAGGCTGGTTTCTGATGCAGGCGGGGACCATTTTGTTGCCGGATCATAAATCCGCTATTAAAGGGTGCTGGTTGTGGTTTACTTTGCTCTTCCCCGTCGTGCTGGCATTTAATTTGGTGTGCCTGCTTCTGGCCGGACTGGGCAAAACCGTAACTTGGCGGGGAATAACGTATAAAATGATAGGCCGCAATCAAACTCAAATCGTTCCATCCAAATTATCCCTGTAACAGATTTAGCCATAACACGCGCGATGCCGCCTATGGCCGCCGCAGTGCTCATATTCTCGGGCCTGAATTATCAGACCGACGGCCTGCGTCCCATACTCGCAATCTTTGATAATTGTACCACACAACCACGGCTCGGCTTGGTAATATCTGGCAACATCAGCTTGTTTGATCATGGTGATTGACGTACTGGTGGAAACTTGGAGAGAGAGAGTCGTGAAGACAAAGCACAGTCATATTTCACATTTACAAAAGCATTCAGTTTCGCTGAAATCATGCCGCAGATGCCGCCGCGATATTGGCCGGGAATGGCGTTCCAAGACCTCGGATGGCAAGTACTGCTGCCGCCCGTGCCTCCGTGACTTGCAAAAACACTTGCAAAATAAGAGCCTCAGTCTGTTTGACAATAAATCTTCGATGTCTGCATCTGGCGCAAAATTGGAAGCGCTAAATTAAAGCAACCGTACCGATAACCGCAATTGGTAATGCGGTGCTTCTGGGCTACAGGTGGCTTGAGAGGCGATGTCTGATCGCGCCGCGCAGATTTATGTCTGCGACCTCGAATCAGAAGTTACAATGCTGCGATAATGGCCGCGGTGACCTCGGTGCAACCGGATGTTCCTCCCAAGTCGCCAGTGAGGACTGTGGCCTCGTTTAGCACTTTGAAGCAGGCTTTTTCAATGGCTGCCGCATCCTGCTCAAGTCCAAATGTGTAACGCAGCATCATCGCCACTGTCAGAATAGACCCTACAGGGTTGGCTTTATTCTTGCCTGCAATGTCCGGTGCACTGCCATGGATTGGCTCGTAAAATGGCGTCGCCGATGCGTTCTCGCCCAAGCACGCGGATGGCACAAGTCCGATTGACCCGCACAGCATACTGGCCTCATCGCTGAGAATATCTCCGAATGTATTTTCGGTAACAATGACATCAAACTCGGTCGGACGCCGCAACAACTGCATAGAGGCATTGTCCACATACATGTGTTCAAGCTGAATATCGGGGTAATCCTTTGCCATGGCCACGGCCGTTTCACGCCACAATTGGCTGGTGGCCAGAATGTTCGCTTTATCCACGCTGGTAAGACGTCGTCTACGCTGGCGTGCGGTTTCAAATCCGACCTTTAATATTCGGCGAATTTCATGCTCGGTGTACGCCATGGTATCTACTGCTGATCGTTGGCCTGCCTGTCCTTGAATGCCCTGCGGTTTGCCATAATATAGGCCGCCAGTAAGCTCTCGGATAATCATGATGTCGATACCGGCAGAGATCAGACTCTTTTTCAACGGGCAATGGTCCGCAAGACCGGGCGGCAGCACCACGTGCCTCAGATTGGCAAACAGTCCTTTGCGCAATTCAAGCAGGGCGACGCGTTCGGGCCGCTGGGCCTGAGGCAGGGATTGATCGCGGTCGGGCAGGCCGACAGCACCAAATAAAATGGCTTTGCTTTTTTTGCATATCTCGCGGGTTATTGGTGGCAGGGCTGTCCCATACTTGTCGATGGCAGCCCAACCCACATCGGCATATGCCGCATTAACTTTATGGCCATTTTTTCGGGTGATGTACTCCAGCACCTGCATGCCAGCCGCAGTCACCTCGACGCCAATTCCATCACCTGACAAAACCGCAATATCAATATTCATCATCAACCTCGCAAAACGATATTCGCGTTTCCAACACAATACTCATGGCCGTTAATCCATACGACCGAGGCGGTAAGGCTAATGGGTTTATCGGTCGACGGCAACCCATCAGCACGGGCAGCCTAATACTGCACGTGCAAGCCAATGCCGACATATTGAATTACATTGTTATAAAACTCTCCGAACGGCGAATGGCCATGGTAAAATTCCAGCAAAAATTGCATGGTCGGACTGTATATTGTGCCGTTATCAAGCTGTATCCCGGCACGGGCGGATATGTCGGTGGAATAATGGGTTTGCGCCCAATTTTTGAAGTCGATCCCAGCGACCGGTGACACATATATGCTGTGGATTCGGGCAAAAGCCGGGCCGTGAAATTCGGCACCATACTGAAAAATTTCTTTTCCCAGATCATATGGGTATGTATTAAAAAAATAACCAGCACCGGCATAGAGTCTGAACCATCGATGATAGAAGCTGTACGAGACATATCCGCCAAGTTGTTCATAGCTTAGGACGGAAATGTTCTGCGTGCTGCGTAGAATATTGACGATGTAACCATCGCCGAGGTGAGAACTCTGATGAAAAAAACGCAGATAAAAAGACCAATTCCGATGCCTCAGTGCTCCATAGCCACCGACCTGATAATCGTTATTCTGCAGATCAACACTGGGCGCATTGGTGTTGAAATAGGCGTAATCAGTGGCGAATATACCGGTTTCCCATTGCCAGTGGCGGCTTAAGTTTCCCCGATAAAGTGGCACCGTTGCGCCGATGGCCACTTGAACCACGGCGTTTAGATTATCTGGATGGTATGGCGCGTAGTTGGCGTAGGCTGCCGAAAATCCAGGCCACTTGGGATCGGCCAGAAGCGGTGTGAAGAGCTGGCCCGGCGGCAAAAAACCGGTTGGCATGCGATAAAGATGGTGCCGGTGGAGTACATGCAAACCAAATGCCCACGGCGATCGGCGCAAATTTCGATGCCGAAAATTGATAGGCGATGGCACGCTGAGCGGTCGCGTCTGATCGGTTGGAATCGCAGATGCTGACGCCTGAGTTGCGGACGCCGTTGCAGCCTGCCTGGGTGCCGGCGGAGCTGCAAACTGGATACTTTTTACGCCATGAATGCTGCGTATCTGATCTGCAATATTGTGCTGGTTTATGTGAGCGAGGATGCGGGCGGGCAGCTTTAGGTACACCACGCCATTGTCCACCGTTATTTGTGCGCCAGGTAGATGATCGGCGTACGTTAATTCCGCCTTGGCATAACCGGCAATATAAGCATCTTGCGGTGATGCCCAAACCGCATGTCCGCAACAAAGTAATATTCCTATTCCCATTAACGAAGACGATAAATGCATAAGATTCCCCATCGCTACACACGAAGCATACTTAATTTTCACACCCGGTATGATTATCCGGGAATTACCGCCAGAGGATGGCCCAAGATGTCGTTCGGTAAATGATCGTCATCGCTCTGCTTGACTGGAACAGGCAGCGGTGGCGAAGCGATCGGACCGCCGCTGGTGATGTCCAGCATACGCTGCAGGCTTACACGCGACCAATAACGGTCATAGTCGTTTACACTGATCCGATTGATGACTTGCCCTTCAATGAGATGGTCCAGCACGTGCAATAGGTGCGGCATATCAATACGGTACATGGTGGTGCACAAACATTGACAATCAGACAAAATAGTAATTTGTTTATCAGGGTGGGCTTTCGCCAATCGGTTTACCATATGCACTTCGGTTCCGATGGCCCATCTACTTCCTATAGGTGCTTCACGAATGGTACGATTGATGAATTCTGTAGATCCCACCTGATCTGCCTTTTGCACAACCTCCCAACGACACTCCGGGTGGACGATCACCCTTACATCCGGCACACGACGGCGAATGTCATCGACGTGTTCAGGCCGGAACAGTTGGTGCACGCTACAGTGCCCTTTCCATAAAATGAAGTTGGCATCTCTAATCTGTAGATCGGTTAAACCACCGCGCGCCGCGCGATAGTCCCATGTAGCCATCGTCTCCAAACCAAATCCCATGCGGTACGCGGTATTCCGCCCCAAATGCTGATCGGGGAAGAAAATGATTTTCCGTTTAGGGTGTTCCCCAGGCTTTTGATCTTGCAAGGCCCATCGAAGAATGTTTTCGCAATTGCTGCTGGTGCATACAGCTCCGCCATGCTCTCCAACAAAACTCTTTACCGCTGCACTGGAATTCACGTAAGTGATCGGGACGAGTTCAAAGCCTTCCGTATCTCGGCAGGCATCGGTAATTACTTCCCATGCGCCAGCAACGTCTTCTGGTTGGGCCATATCCGCCATCGAGCAGCCGGCACCCAAATCAGGCAAAATTACCTTCTGGCGGGGCGAAGTAAGCACATCGGCTGATTCAGCCATAAAGTGCACACCGCAAAAAATGACAAATTCCGTTTCCGTCAGTTGCGCCGCCTGCCTTGATAACTGGAATGAATCGCCGACAAAATCAGCAAATGCTACCACCTCATCCTGCTGATAATGGTGCCCAAGTATCACGAGCCGTTCGCCCAGTTCTGCTTTACGCTGTGCAATACGCTCCATGAGTGCTGCTTTGGGTATTTGCAGATAATGCTTGGGAATAGGCTGCTGCCACTGCATGTAAAAACCTCGCGTAAACCGCCTTATGCTCCCAGTATTATAGAGGCGTTGGCGGTAGTTTTCGAATGTGATTTTCACCTCATTTACCAGCCAATGAACTGCCGCCAAACCTCCTACGCCAACAGAGTTGTGACCAATTCCGACAATTGTTTGCGGCGACGATTTTGATCGTCACATGCCGCTTGAATTACTTCCTCCCTCCTGTGTGGATAATTGCGGAGGACATCGATTATGGCGGTCGCCAGCAGTCGAGGGTTATTCGGCGGTGCAGTGGCGGCCAAGCCCGGCAGGGGTTGGGCG
The DNA here is from genome assembly GCA_022730455.1 of Phycisphaera mikurensis. GTDB lineage: Bacteria > Planctomycetota > Phycisphaerae > WQYP01 > WQYP01 > JAJZGD01. The sequence continues at coordinate 5,884 of DZDI01000098.1, forward strand.
GACTGTATCTGGGCGGTTGCTGTTGCTACCACTGGAGTGCCCATTGCGGCCGCGGTCAGAATGGGAGCCAGGATGACCGGCCCATCGGCGGCCAGAACGCAAGCATCAGCTTGCGACGCCATTGCCCACCAAGGTGTGGATTCGGGTTGAATGGCTATTTTTACCTCCGTTGACAGATCGCCGATAAATTCCATTATTCGCTTACGGCGTTCAATGTCCACGCCCCAATGCCCGGTGGGAAGGGACAAATACACGCTGCTGCTCGGTTCAATTTGAGATGCAATGGCTGCCGCCCAAAGTGCAATATCCACACGCATCGCGGAGCCGGTACCCGCTACTATTAATATCTTCGGTCCAATACCGGCAGCCGGTTCATCCGGCTCTGCCCTATCTCCGTCTCTTATGGCTGGAAGGCCAACTTCCGTAGCGGATTTCAATTCTGAAGTGGCATCGAGAGTGTCAGTCTTGTCCGTCGTACAGACTTTTGCAAAATGATCTTGTGATTGAACGCCGCACCATGCTTGCTCGCAATAGCGCACTGGAGTTGATCCACAAATCAGCGCCTCGCCTCGGTCAAACCCGACGGCAGCACGCCGTCCCGCTATGAACCAGTGGGTGTAAAAACCGGGTGCCGCGTACGGTTGTGATGGCGGAATAAAATCGATGCACAGCGGTACACGGCGTGCGGCCATGCATCCAACATGCTGGGCCCAGTTTCCCCAAAGGCCGATGGCATGGGGGGCCATTGCCTTCGCCATTTTGGCGATTCCACAATAGGTGGCTGGATCGTATTGTGCCAGCGCCCGATGCCAGTGAATCCGATCCGTCGGAATGCCAGCCAGTGTGGCCACAGCTATGCCGTCATAGTGCCCGAGCAGCAATAAGTGCTGCTCGGCCTCGGTCGCGTGCCAAAGGGCGGAAAGCAGATGTAATCCGGCGTGACCGATAGTGGGATCTGCTACATGTAACATTTTTTTCAATTTGCCGCCTTGCCTGCATTGGAGTCCATGCGATCAAGCCGCTTCAATGGCCATCAGTTCCAGATGATATCGCGCGTGTTGAAAACCGGTCCATCCGTGCAGGTTAATTTATATGTCCATTCGGTGCTGTGAGGGGGCTGATATTTGATTACGCAGCTTTGACATGTGCCCATGCCGCAGGCCATCGGCTGTTCCAGTGATGCGAAACAAGCGACTCCATGAGCCTGTGAAACGTCTGCTGTTGCTTGCATCATACGGTTCGGGCCGCAGCAACAGACGGCCACATCCGGTCCGCCGAATTGCGAAAGTACAGCGTCCAGCGCGGTAGTAATTTGGCCGTGCATACCGAGCGATCCATCATCTGTGGTGATGACGGCAGGGATACCAAACTGCGCAAATTCTTCAACACACAGTAGCGGATTCGGTAGGTGGGATGGCCCAGAATGAATGATACGCAGGGGGAGAAGTTGTTTTTTTTGTACACCAATTAAGGCCATAGCCGATATATGCCGTTCTGCCAGACGGGCACCAAGGTACAGCATTGGCGGGATGCCTACGCCACCGCCGGCTAGAATGACTCGATTCGTCTCTTTCGGAATATTAAATCCATGCCCCAGCGGGCCGATCAAGCTGATTTGGTCGTTGGCGTGCAGGGCTTCCATTTTGCGGGTCATCTTGCCGACTACTCTGTAAATGATATGAATGACTGATGCTCCATCCTCCATCTCGTGCCGAGCGATTGAGTAGGGGCGTCGAAGCAATGGGGCAGCCGATATAAATTCTCCGCTCTGTGGCTGTGGCGGGTGCCCGTCAGGATACCAATCGAAACTGGTATAGACCGATGGCACGAAATCCACGAGTGTGTGCAGTTCAACAAATTGCCCGGGTACTGATGAGGGAAAACCCTCGATCTTCAGTACTAGACGGTAATGTTCGTCACATAACGGTACATTTTGCTGAACCGTTGCAGTAAAAATACCTCGACTCAGTTTCAGCTTCGACATCATTACGATTAACATAGCCGGAATAACCGGTTGTTTCCATGGTGCCGTTTTAGCCAAGGGTATGCCATCCTACGAACAAGGCATCGCTGCGGCTATCAGCCCGCGTTGTTGCCCCATCATCTGGACTGCCACCCTATAATCCGCAGCATCGAGTTTTGACGGAGTTATGTCATGGCGAAAGTTGCAGTGATAACAGGTGGCGCAGGTGGGATTGGTTCGGCGACAGCCCGCCTATTGTGGAATGCCGGGTATTCATTAGTATTGTTGGGTCGAGATGCCGAAAAATTGGAACGCTTGGGTGCTGAATTAGGCGCGGCTCACCGCCTGAAATTATTTGCCGCCGATCTAGCGGATCCGGAGCAGGCCTGCCAAGCCATTGAAGGCGCGTTCGACTGGAAGGGCCGAGTTGATGCTATCATCCATACCGCCGGATATGCGCCTCATCTGACACTTGGTCAAACCACACCCTCCGATTGGCGAGACATTGTAGATCGCAATTTATCCAGTGCAATGTATCTGGTGCACAGCGCCTGGCCCCGGTTTGCTGCACAGCATAAGCAGGCTACGGAATGGCAAGATTATTCAGGGGCCTCCATGGTATTTATATCGAGCGAGGCGTCACGTGATCCCTTCCCTGGCTTGGGCGCGTATGCCGTATCTAAAATTGGGCTTAATATGCTCACAAAAGTAGTGGCGCGTGAGGGGCTGCCCATCGAGATCAAGGCTTTTTGCATTGCACCGGCGGCTACGGAAACGGCGATGTTACGCGGGTTGCCATATGCCGACGACATACCCAGCACGCAAATCCTGGCACCCGATGATGTTGCCCGAACCATCGGCGATATGCTGCACGGTGGTTTGGCGTATAGCAGCGGCGAAACTATTTTTGTCCATCGCGGTGTGCGTTAAATCTGAGGTGATCAGTATGACAGATATGACAAATAGCATCTCGGCGGCCAGAAGCCATAAGAACATTCAGCGTGGAGAAATGCTATGCTATTTCATTCGCCATGCAGAGGCGGAACCTGCGGTCAATGGGGATGACGCCGCCCGCAGTCTGACTAAAAACGGTCGGCATGATGCCCGGGAGATATTCGCGGGACTGGCGGCCCTTGCCACGGGTATTGACCGCATCTATACATCACCATTGTTGCGAGCGACGCAAACTGCGGAATTGCTGGCGTCAGCGTTGCGGCTGGATGAGGATCCGAAAGTCATCCCGCTGCTGGCCAATGCCGGTGCCGTTTCAGAGTGGATCAAATTTTTGCGAGGTGCAAATCGTGACGGCAGGTGTGTGGCTGCCGTGGGTCATGAACCAACCTTGGGCCGTTGGCTGGGAGAGTTATGTTTTAGCAGCGACCAACCAGTCCTCATGAAAAAGTGTGCCATCGCCAAAGTCCGATTGCGGTGGATGTCCGATACCATCAAGGCAGACTTGGAAGGCCTTTACCAGCCCGGCTTCATGCGCAAGATCGCCAGACGATAACTCGGTTTCCGGATTGTCCGTTAAGGTTATCGGTGCAATTTAGTTGGCAATTGTTTTTCAACTCGCCATATGCGGGCCCATGTGTCCTGTAGTAAATATATCCGGAGGACTGGTGGAGAGGTGTGGCGTAGATGTGAGGACGTACGATGCCATCGCCGCAATTCCGCGGAACCATCACGTATTTCCAGCGAACGGCACTGTATGTGGGGCGCAAATCGTTATGGATTGCCGGCGGCTGGATTATCGTCTATCTCATCGCACGAATATTTGCATCTGGTCCGCTCATGCTGGTAGAGCCAGTTCTGGGCGCTGTTTTCGGCGGGGCGGCCGGATGGGAAATGGGCAATGATGCGGTGCACGAGTGTGGTTTTACCGGGTTAACTTTATGGGTGTTTTTAGTGGTTGGGTGCTGGGCTCCCATCTGGTTGGTCACATGGATCGAACAGGCCATCTTAAATAAACTATTTGGATGGCCTTTGACGTTTGGCAATTGGATGCTATTGACCATGGCCACTTTGCTGTCACTGGCGGCTGCGGTATGGCGGGCGTTAGCGGACGACTGACTGATTTACGGCGCGAGGATGGGAGTTTTTCCAAGTAGCAGCAGCCCTGTTATTACTCGGACAGGCTCCTAGTGCTCTGGCAGCCGTCAAATGATGGATAATTAAGGGTCTGT
>DZDI01000253.1 GCA_022730455.1 Phycisphaera mikurensis
TATGAGTGCAATTTCCTGACACTTCTCTCCACTTGCCAATCTTCGCCCCGATGGCGTCAGCTTTGGTCCGAATAAATCTTTCTCGGATGGGCATTGTGATCGTAAGAATACTGGAGAATAAAACCGACGATCGCCCCAGTGCTCTTGGCAGTTACGCAGTGGATAGCCTCGCCATTGATTCCTCGATGCCAGCGCTCGACCATGTGCAGCCATGGTGCGCCACGTAAGCGAGTGCCGCCCGCGGCCGGGAGCAATATAAAATTCCCCAAGCGATGTCGCTGCAAGCATTGGCCAGCGGCGTCGTGGCGTACGCGGTCGTGGGGCACATACAACTTACCAACCCATGACGAAGCCAGCCTGCATCACGATCCTGGGATGTATCTGCGACATTGGCTTCCAGACTACGGCCCCGCTGTTATACAGTTCGTGTGCGCCGGCAGGCAGGTCATTATTATTTTCGGTAACATGGTCTGAACTGACGTCGCCAGCGAATGGAAAGTTGGTTAGCCCACTCAAGCCTGCAATGCCTTGGAAAAATACCTCGTCCGTTATCAAAATGGTGCCGGGGCCGGAACGCGGGTTCGTGGCTGGTACATGGTCCGTCTTATAGAAAGCAGGTAAATAGTCGTACGAATCCACGTCGCTATCCGCTGGGTCGCCCGCCTGTTCGAGGATGGGAGCCTCTATATCTTCTCCGGGGCTGTAGTCCTCTTTATCTCTGTCCAACCAATAACAGTAGCCGGTCTGTGAGTTGGTCCAATTGGTGACCATACCATTCGTATAAACGCTGGAAGGGAAAAAGGCCGGTTGGTTGTAGCCCCCCGGCTGCGTGGAAAACATCAGCGATATACCCTGCGGATTGGGCGTCAGGATACCCGGGCGGGGGTTGACCATAGTGTTGCCGACCACGCCGAAAGAACCATAGTATAGCAGTCCGAAGCCCCAAGTTGGGTAGCTGGTCCACACGCCGTGTGCGCCAAATGGGTTGCTGTAGTTGGCGAACGTCCCGAATGGCCAGTTGGCAGTGTTCGCTGGTGGATACATCCCCCTGAACTCGTCCGCATATTCCTGCATGGCGATCCCGTCTTGGCGCATATTCGACGCACATTGGATCCGCAACGCCAGACTCCTAGCCTTGGCTAGGGCCGGCAGCAGCAGCGCAATGAGAATGGCAATAATGGCAATGACCACCAGCAATTCAATGAGGGTAAATGCACGACGCTTCATGATGAACCTCCTTAATGCTGGCGGCCCGCCCGCATACACCAGCAGCGAAAAGGGAGGCCGACAAGGCACCTGAGATCCCTGTCGGCTCCTCCCATCATTATCGATTACCGGCAACTGGCGCTTTTCCTGCCACGCCACCGGGGCTATGCCATCTTCCGGCGCTTAAGCAGCAGCAAGCCCAAGCCACCCACCGCCAGCAAACCCAGCGACGCCGGTTCAGGAACCACGGTAAGCGAAAAATTGCTCACCTCGCCGCTTGCCAGGGAGGTACCGAAACCAACCGCGGTGATAGTCGGATTGGTCGTATATGTGTAGCTGGAGCCAAGGGCCGCTCCGTCGTCGTAGAACTGCACCGTCCAGCTTGCGCCGCCGGTGTTCAACACCATTCGCAGGTTCTGTACCCCCGCTGCGGGAAAGTCGTAACCGGCACCGGGATTGGTCAAGGCCGGGCCGGTGTATGCTACAAGGCTGGATCCACTGTTGGGCACATAATCGAGAATAAATGGCCCGGCATTTCCATAAAAAGGGTTACCCAGCACCACCGACGACACAAAACCCAAGCCGATCCAGGAGTTGATCACGCCGGGAGCATTGGCTGTGGCGTTGACGCCCTCCGTCAGGGTGTAAATGTGGCCGTTCGTCGGTGTAAACGAGAGGAAGGCGTTACCATAGCTACCACTGGAACTTTCGTCGGCTGATCCGTTTGCCTGCCAAACGGAATCGGCGGTCCATGTGGCACCACCGGTATCGGTGGCCGGGCTGGTGCCGTTGAGAGGTGCGGTGGCGCTACCGGGGAAGCTGTCCGAGTAAATGGTGCTGGCCGAGGCTGCGCCGGCCGTCAGCCCCATCATCGCCAATCCCGCGATAGCCATCCCGAGCGCGGTGGGGTGGGCTGCCCTTGATGCCAAGGACGCGCTGTGA